>JAFTNI010000135.1 GCA_017451975.1 Clostridia bacterium | reverse complement strand
CTTCCCCTAACGCTGATGCGAGGGGAAGCCTATTTTACCCTTTATGATAGTGGAGGGGGAAGGCAAACAGGCGCAAAGCACGCCCCTGCGAAGAATGCGGCATTTTGCCCACGGCAACCCCGCGAAAATCCTTTTTTCATTTTTAATTGAAAAGCATTGAATATGAGCTTTAAAAATGTTAAAATTAATCATGCTCTTATTTTTGGAGGAATTTTATGAATAACAGAAAAATTATCGAAGGCGCGCTCGCTTGCCCTGTGTGCGGCGCGGCGCTTTCGCTTACGGATGACGGCAAAAGCGCCGCTTGCGGCGGAAAAAAGCGCCACCTTTTCGATTTTGCCGCGGGCGGATATATAAACCTTTACACCTCGCGCGCCTCTGGCGGCGATAGCGGCGAATGTATAGCCGCGAGAAACGCTTTTCTTGCAAAAGGATATTACAAAAAAATTTCAGATGAAATAAACCTTCTTCTCGATAAATACGCGGGCGCGGGCGCGCGCGTGTTGGACGCAGGCTGCGGCGAGGGGTATTATACGGGCAGAATGGCGGCTTCGGGCAAAACCGCCTTTGGCTTCGACCTTTCAAAAAGCGGTGTGAATATCGCATCTAAGGCGGCAAAGCGCTCGGGCTTGCCCGCTTTCTTCGGTGTGGCGAGCGTTTTTGCGCTGCCCGTGCTTTCTGGCAGCATGGACGCCGTTACAACGATTTTCGCGCCGTGCGCCGAGGAGGAGTATGCGCGCGTGCTGAAGCAGGGCGGCATACTTCTGCTTGCGGGGGCGGGGAAGGAGCACCTTATAGACCTTAAAAAAGCCGTTTACGAAAGCGCCTATGAAAACGAGGGGCGCAGAGATTTGCCCACAGAAAAATTTGAGCTTTTGGAAGAGAAGCGCGTGACCTACGGCATAGAGCTTGCAAGCGGCGAGGATATAGAAAACCTCTTTGCCATGACACCGTATTTTTACCGCACTTCGCAGAAGGACAAGGAAAAACTCAAAGAATTTTCGTCACTTTTCACAAAAATTGACGTGGAATTATTTATATACAAGAAAAAGTAAAAAGTCTTGACATTTTTGAAAACCGAATGTATAATAATTCACATACTTGTTCATATTTTTTTAAACAAAAGCGTTTGAACGAAGAGAAGCATAGCACGAAAGCGCGCAGAGAAACGTCGGTCGGTGCAAGACGTAGGCGAGTAAGGCTTTGATATACACTTCGTGAGCTTCGCAGGGAAACCCGAAAGGGAAGTATTGGGCGACGGGTGCGACCGTTATATCGCCAAAGCTAATGGCTTTATGAGGCTTTGCGTGCAAGCGCAGGGCGAAGCAGGGTGGTCCCACGGTTTTTAACTTTCAAAAACTCGTCCGTGCAATTTTATTGCACGGGCTTTTTATTTTACGGTAAATACCCAATACGGGCTGTTTTAAAGCACCTCAAAGGGTTTTTATAAATTTTAAATTTTTATTCACAGGAGATTTTCACAATGAAAAACATCAAAAGAATTGTAGCGCTCACGCTCGCAATGGCGCTCTTGGCTTGTGCTTGCCTCGCATTCACATCTTGCGACAATAAAAAGTACACAATCGGTATTTGCCAGCTCGTTACACACGACGCACTTGACGCTGCTACACAGGGCTTTAAAGATGCCGTTATCAAAGGCCTCGGCGAAGAAAACGTTGAGTTCATCGAACAGAACGCAGGCAACGATATCCCCCTTTGCACAACTATTGCAAACGACTTCGTTTCCAAAAACGTAGACCTCATCATGGCTAACGCAACTCCCGCGCTTCAGGCGGCTGCTAACGCAACGCCAGATATCCCCGTTCTCGGTACATCTGTTACAGAATACGGCGTTGCTCTCGGCATTAAAGATTTCGACGGTCTTGTTGGTAACAACGTTTCCGGTACATCCGACCTCGCTCCCCTCGACGAACAGGCTCAGATGATCCTCGACCTCTGCCCCGATGCAGAAAAGATCGGTCTTCTCTACTGCTCCGCAGAAGCAAACTCCAAATACCAGGTAGATGAAATCAAGAGAATTCTCGTTGAAAAAGGCGTTGCTGCAGAAAATATTTCCATGCACGCTTTCACAGACTCTAACGACGTTTCCGCTGTAACAACCGTTGCTGCAGACAACTGCGATGCTATCTACGTTCCTACAGATAACACTGTTGCTGCCAACACAGAAATCATCAACGGCATCTGCCTTCCCAAAAAAGTTCCGATCATCGCAGGTGAATCCGGTATTTGCGGCGGCTGCGGTATCGCAACTCTTTCCATCAGCTACTACGACCTCGGCTATGCTACAGGCGAAATGGCTGTAAAGATTCTTAAAGGCGAAGAAAAGATTTCCAGAATGCCCATCGCATACGTTTCCAAAGAAAAAGCAACAAAGAAATACAACCCCACAAACTGCGAAGCTCTCGGTATCACAATTCCCGAAGGCTACGCTCCCCTTGGCTAATAAATAAATCGGAGTAATTTGAAAAATGGATCTCATCACAAGTCTTCTCAGATCAATGCCCGGCGCAATATCGCTCGGTCTTATCTGGGGTATAATGGCTATAGGCGTTTACATTACGTATAAAATCCTCGATATTGCCGACCTTACGGTAGACGGCTCTATCTGCACGGGTGCTTGCGTATGCGCTATACTTACCGTAAACGGCGTAAATATCTGGCTTGCCGTTATTGCGGCTGTGATTGCAGGTATGCTCACAGGTCTTATAACGGGCTTCTTCCACACGGTGCTCGGCATACCCGCAATTCTTTCCGGTATTCTTACCCAGCTTATGCTTTGGTCTATAAACCTTAAGATACTCGGCAAAGCCAACCTCGGTATCAACGCCCGCGCGCTTAAGGTTATAGTTACACAGCTTGATAAAAACAAAGCTATTATGACACTCATCGGCTTTGCCGCCGTGGTTATAGTTCTTCTTTACCTCTTCTTCGGTACAGAGCTTGGTTGTTCCTTGCGTGCAACGGGCTGCAACCAGAATATGAGCCACGCGCAGGGTATAAACAATAAATTCAATAAGATTCTTGGTCTTGTTCTTTCCAATGGTCTTGTTGCTCTTTCGGGCGCGCTTCTCGCGCAGTATCAGGGCTTTGCGGATATCAACATGGGCAGGGGTGCTATCGTAATCGGTCTTGCCGCGGTTATTATAGGCGATGCGATATTCAGCCATATTTCCATCAACTTCGGCATAAGACTTGCCGGTGTTGCGCTTGGCGGTGTGATCTATTACATAGTATACCAGATCGTCGTTTGGATCGGTCTTGACCCCGAGCTTCTCAAAATGCTCTCTGCGCTCGTAGTTGCTATATTCCTTGCCGTGCCTTACGTAAAGAGCGAATATTTCTCTTACACAGCACAGTTCAAGGCAGAAAGAAAAGCGCGCAAGGCAAACGCAAAGCTTGCTAAAAAAGAAGCAAAGATTGCGGCGAAAGCTGCTAAAAAAGGAGGAAAAGCATAATGCTGGAACTCAAAAACATAAAAAAGACCTTCAACGCGGGCACGGTTAACGAAAAAATTGCCCTCAAAAACATAAACCTTACGCTTGAAGAAGGCGACTTCGTAACGATAATCGGCGGTAACGGTGCCGGTAAATCCACAATGCTCAATGCTATTGCGGGCACATGGCTTCCCGATAGCGGCTCTGTTGTGGTAGACGGTGTTGATATCACCGATATGCCCGAGTATAAAAGAGCAAAGTTCCTGGGCAGAGTTTTCCAGGACCCCAGAATGGGTACGGCTACAGATATGTGGCTTGAAGAAAACCTTGCGCTTGCAAAACGCCGCGGCAAAAGCCGCACGTTCCGCTGGGCTATAACCAGAAAGGAACGCGACGAATACCGCGAAATGCTCAAGCAGCTTGACCTCGGACTTGAAGAAAGACTCACAACGAAAATGGGCCTTTTCTCCGGCGGTCAGCGCCAGGCGGTAACGCTTCTTATGGCGACGATGAACAAACCGAAGCTTCTGCTTCTAGACGAGCACACGGCGGCGCTCGACCCTAAAACGGCGGCAAAGGTGCTTGAGCTTACAGATAAGTTCATTACGGAAGGCAAGCTCACGGCGCTCATGGTAACTCATAATATGAAGGATGCTATTACACACGGCAACCGCCTTATTATGATGAACCGCGGCGAAATCATTCTCGATATAAAGGGCGAAGAAAAGAAAAACCTCACGGTTGAAATGCTTCTTGAGCAGTTTGCAAAAGCAAGCGGCACGGAATTCATGAACGACCGCGCACTTCTCGGCTAACGAAATATAAGGAAAAAGCACTCTTTGGCGTACCTGCGATAAAGCAGGTACGCCAAAAGTATTTTTTAAATACCGAAGTTGTTTAATCAAAGCATTTATTCATTATTGAAAAACGCTGAAAAATATGATATAATATATCCAAGAGAGGTGTTAACAAGTATGGTAATGGTGTACTTGATTTTTGCTTTATCAATATTTTTTGTCCGACTTCTTGCAGGATATGATAGCCGTTATCAAAAAGGAAAATATATTTCCATCAACAATACCGTTTTGAGTATTGTTTTGTTAGACAGCATGTCGATTTACGGAAGAACCAGACGCTTGAAGAAAGACAAAAACAAGATGTCTTTTTGTGGCATTCTTTTTTATCTCGGCATAGGAATTGTTTTACTGACAAACATAGTTTTCTTGATAATTCCGGATAT
>JAFTNI010000134.1 GCA_017451975.1 Clostridia bacterium | reverse complement strand
GCGAAGGATCTCGCGGCGGTATAGGGCAAAGTTTTGGCGTTATGGTATAAACTTATTTTACCCAAACATATACCAATGGTATGGCCCTTTGCCGGGAATAGGCTCTTTTCCTATTAAACTGTAGTTATCCGTGCTGTATTTACACAAAACGTATTCATAATGACCGAAATTTTTTGCTTTATCCTCGTATACGTATCGCTCGGCGGGAATATTTATAACTTCTCCGTCGTTTGAATAAAATCCGCATACATCTGAGGAATAGTAACCTTTGGGAAGTGTAATTCTTTTGATAAGCTCAAAGCTTTTCAGCGAATATACGAAAAAGTGCTTGCCGTTTTCCAAGGCGAAAAACTCCGTTTCTTCGGGGTGAACGTCGCCCGTATATAAATATATATAGCCTTTGAATTCCTTCACGGTGTTTTTTGTGCTTTTATCCGCAATCTTTACACTTCCGCCCGTTATTTTTATTATAAAAGATTTTGAATTGATTATAAAATAAGTAGGTTGAAAGAAACGTTCCCACATTATAAGTTACCTCGCAATTTTTTGATTTGAAGATAAATCCCTCGTTTGTGCAAACGAGGGATTTTGGTTATGCTGTTTTCTTTTTGAATTTTGCTTTGGTTTTGCTCCACCATGCTTTGAAATCGATATTGTCTTCGTCTTTTTCCATAATTATAAAGAACGTAACCGCAAGCGCTGCATAGGGCATGGGGCAGAACTCGCCGGGGTTAACCTGCGACATTATGAAAAGGCCGAAGTATGAAAGCAGAAGCGTGAAATTAAGTAAGCTCGTGTTTTTGAAGAAAATTATAATTCTGTCGATAAGCTGGTAGCCGTAAGCAAGTATGCCGACGATGCCGAGGCCGCCGATAACCTGAGCAAACCACATATGGTACCAGTTCATAGCGCCCTTCTGCGGGTTGTAAATATCTGCGTTGCCCGTATATCCGATACCCGTGCCGAAAACGGGGTTGGATTTGAAATCGCCAAACATTCTTTCAAGCAGCCTTACGCGCGCTTCGCTGCTGTTGCTATCGCTTTTAATGAAATAATCTTTGAGCGCCATGAAGTACTCCCAAGTGGAAGCATCTTCGCTTACAGAGTCGAGCTTGAAATCGTAAAATGCCGCTATATCGGGGAGATATTTAACAATTACGAAAATGAAGCCGATTATAAGGGAAGCATAGAAGAAGTGGTTGAAAACGCGGCTGTTATCGAAAATTGCAAATGCAACGAGAATAACCGCAAACTCTACCGTGCCCATAAGCAAGCCGCCGCGCGAGCCCGTCATAACGGTGCAGATATAAATAAGAACCACGGAGAATATATCAACGTATCTGCGCGAGGTGTAGAAAAGCGGGAAGGGCATTGCAAGCATAAGAAACGTTGCAAGGTTGTTGCTCGATTGGAAATATATAAATCTTCTTGTGGAAACGAAAAGCTCCCAATCTGCCGCATAGAAGCGGAGCACGCAGAAGCAGGCGAAAAGCCCCACAATGTACATAACGCGCGCAACCTCTTTGCCGGATTCCTCCGTGAAGTTGGCTTTTACGAGCATATAGAAAGCTATCATGCCGATGCCGAGGCCGAAAACGTAATAAAGTGCACCGCCTGCGAAATAATCGGTTGCGGGAATTGTGCCGAGGCCGCCTAGCGTTACGGCAACGGTTACGGCGCATAAGCCGAGGAAAGAACGGCCAAAGCGGAAGTTTTTAGCGTAAATTTTACGGTATATGAAGAAGTGAGCAATTATTGCCACAACGGGCGGAATGAAAAAGGGTATTCTCGCAAGGAAGATATCTGCCGAGCCGTAGCACCTCGTTGCAAACACGCAAAGAAGCAACGCGGGCAGCATTGCATCTGTAAGCCGCGAGGAAAGCAGAAGCGTGGCGGCGGCAATATATGCGAATATTATTACGCCGTTTATTTCTTCATTTTTCAGAACGACTGCACACGCAAGCAAAAACAGCAGAGGATTATATATCCAAACGAAAATTTTGCTTTTAAAAATCTTGTCTAACATTTCAATCTCCTAATATTATATGGACCGACGGGGGTTGAATTTTAACATTTTTTTAACATTTTATTAACTTTATTTATTATATCACATTTTACATACAATGTAAATAGAGAATTTATTAATATTTGATTAATTTCTTAAAATTTCAAAAAGAAAAGCACCGATTATGCCAATCGGTGCAAGGAGGAGCGCGATCAAACGCGGAAAAGTAATGCCAAAACAGCGAGAACGAGCACGGAAACTGCGCTTCCGCCTATAAGCTGGGGCAATGTGTGGTGCTTCGCCTTTACGCTTGCGATGTACGAAGCCACGGAAAAAATGCACATAATAGCCGCGGGGATATATACGCCGAAATAAACGAGAAGGAAAACGGGGCCCACCGTGCCGCAGCCGTGAGCGCTTATTTTTATATGGAGCGCTTTGTTTACGAAAAGAATGAGTTTGCCCGAAATGAGATATTCAAGAGTTATGAGCCATATGCCCGCCGTGGCAGAGGAAAATATATTGACAATAAGACAGAGAAGATAGCCTGCTACGGCAAAAATCATGGCAAGCGTACGCTGGCCGCTTCTGCCCTTATCTTTGAAATGAGGTATAAATTTCTGAAGCGGGTAAGCGGTAAGTGGCAAAACGGTGAGGAACAAAAGCATATAGGCAAAGTGCCAGAGCGAGGGGAAAACCTCGGGGTTAAAAACAGCAATTGCTAAAAGCGAAAAGCCCGCGAGAAGGGGCGCGAGAGTTACGATGCGGATAATGCGGTAAACCTTTTCCATAAGACCTCCAAAAAAATTATTTTTATTATATAAATTTGATTTTAAAATTGTTTCATCTAGTTTTCGAAACTATTATAAATGATAACGCTGTATTTGTCAATGGTTTTCGTTAAATTAAATCAAATATTTTTCAGATATACGATTATTGCCAACGGAAGCACAAAAAAACCGCAGAAGCCTGCGGTTTTTCAATAACATAATCGGTATTATTTCTTTTCGATGAGGAAAAAGAAGGGCGATGTGGGGGAGTTTACTATTTTGAATTTTGTGGCGCAAATTTTTCTGCGGTCGAGCCCGGAAAGCATTTCTTCTATAAGCTCGCCCTCAAGCGTGCCTTCGGCGTGACCGGGGTAAACGGCGCAGAGTATGGCGCCGTCGGGCGCGAGAAGCTCTATTCCCGCGGCGAGCGCGGCAAGGCTTGTTTCGTGGAGCGTCGTTATGGTTTTATCGCCGCCGGGGAGGTAGCCGAGGTTGAAAAGCCCCGCGCAAATTTCTTCTTTAACGTAGTTTTTTACGTTGTGGTGTGAATCGAGAATGAGTGTATAGTTTTTTGCGGCATTTTCCTTTTCAAGCAAGCGCGCCGTGGAATCGAGCGCGTCCTGCTGAATATCGAAGGCGTAAACCTTGCCGTTTGCGCCCACGGCGTTTGAAAGCCAGAGCGTGTCGTGCCCATTGCCCATAGTGAAGTCAACGGCGGTGCCGCCTTCTTTTATATGGGCCGAAATAAACTGTTTTTCCGTTTTTAAAAGGTCTATCATTTTTTATTTTCCTTAAAATTATATCTATTTTTTATTGCTGTTGCCTGCGAATGCTAGCACCAATATGGCGATTACCGCCGCTGCGGAGGAAAGCGCTACGGAAAGCCAACCATCGGTATACATTCCTGCGAGAATCAGCACGGCAACAGCCGCTATTGAAATATTCTGTAAAGCTTTCATTTCAACCCACCGAAACAAGCCTTGTGCCGCTTGCACCCTTTATTTTTGAAATTTTTTCCGTTATTTCCTCTGCGCTGTGCTTCGCTTCCGTAAGGTCGAGCGAAATAACAAGGTGAGCCTTGCCATTTATGGGCAAATTCTGGCTTATGGTAAGCACGCTTGCTTCGCACGCGTAAACTATGCCCAGCACCTCGCCGAGCTTGCCCGTTTCGTGGGCAAGGCTGAAGGAAATGACGGCTTTGCGGTGAGGCGAAAAATCGTCGGGAAGAAAAACGAAATCTTTATATTTATAATACGTACTGCGCGAAATACCCACGGCCTTCACGGCTTCGCTTACGTCGCGGTATTTGCCTTCGGCAAGCGAGGCGCGCGCCGTTATCACTTTTTCGTAGCAATCGGGAAGAATGCTTTTATCCACAATAATGTAGTTGTTCTTCATAGCGATTCTCCGCGAGTCAGTCTATGACCATAGCGCCGTTTCTGTCTACGGTAAGCGGGAAAACCTTCCAATTGTTCGGAATGTGGGCAATTTCTCTTTCTATATCCTTTGCTATATCCTTATCGGAGATGCACATACAGGTTGAGCCTGAGCCGCTAAGGAAGAAGATGGGCGAGCCTGCGCGGAGCACAGCTTCCTTAACAGTGCCAAAGCCCTTTATAAGCGAACGGCGGTATGGCTCGTGGAGCCTGTCGTGAAGCGCGATGGCGAGCAGGTTTACGTCGCCTTGCTCGAATGCACGTATAAGCACGGCAACACGGGAAAGGTTATAAATAGCATCGGAGCGCGGTATAACCTTGGGCAGCACGGCGCGCGCATCGCTCGTTTTCGTTTCGAAATCGGGTATAAGGGCGAAGAAGCGGAGCTTATCGGAAATTTCATACTGCACTGTATATATCATATCGTGCTCCGCCGTGGAGGCGGTGAAGCCGCCGAGAAGCGCGGGGGCAAGGTTATCTGCGTGACCCTCAAGCGGTATGCAAAGCTGAAGAAGCTCGCGGCGTGTAAAGCCGCAGCCGAGCATTTCGTTTGCCGCAACGGCGCCGGCTACTATGAGCGTGGAGGAGGAGCCGAGGCCGCGCGCCACGGGAACGTGCGTGTTCATAGAGATATGAAGCCCCTTGAAGGTTTTGCCTGCTCTGCCGGAAATGAGGCAGAAGGCAACGTAAGCAAGGTTTTCTTCGTTGCAGAATTCCTCGGGGCAGCCGTCGTAGGTAAGGCCGCCCTCGGTAAGCTCAAAAGTGAAAGAGTTGTACATGGAAAGGGCAACACCGAGAGAGTCGAAGCCCGGGCCCATATTTGCGCTTGTTGCGGGAACGCGAACGGTAATTTTCATATTTCCTCATTGGCGCGGGCGAGAACGTAGCTCTGCATAGCGCTTTTTTCTATTTTATCTGTATGAAGGTTTTCGGCATCGGCAAGCTTTGCAAGCGAAGCGGGAACGCTTGCGCCCGTGAGCTTATGGAGCGTTTCTATCATTTCAAATTCGTTTTCGCTCGTTTTTTCACCGAGCGCACGAAGCACGCTGCCAGAGAACTTATAGGGCGAAGCCGTGGAAAGCACCACGGTTTTGTTACGGCAAGCCCCCGTGCTTTCGGCAACCCTCCAGGCAACGGCGGTGTGCGTATCCATAAGGTAGCCGTGCGCGCTGTAAACCTCGCCTATGGTGGCAAGCGTTTCTTCGTCTGTGCAGGAGCCTGCGGCAAAGCTTGCGGTTATTTTTGCAAGCTCATCGCCCGTAAGCGTATATTCGCCGTTTGCGCCGAGCTCTGCCATAAGAGCCTTTGTGCGCTCTGTGCCGAAGCAAAGGGAGAGCAGGCGCTCCAGGTTGCTGGAAATAAGAATATCCATGGAAGGGGAGCGCGTTATGTGAAATTCGCGCTTTTTATTGTATCTGCCCGTGGCAAAAAACTCTGTAAGCACGTTGTTTTCGTTGGAGGCGCAAACGAGCTTGCCAAGCGGCAGGCCCATAAGCCCTGCAAAATAACCCGCGAGAATATCGCCGAAGTTGCCCGTGGGCACAACGAAATCTACTTTATCGTATAGCTTTATTTCGCCCGCGTTTACAAGGTCGCGGTAAGCCGTGAAGTAATATGCTATCTGCGGCGCGAGCCTTCCTATATTAATAGAGTTTGCGCTGGAAAGCGCTTTTCCGAAGGGCATTTCACATTCGGCAAAGATTTTTTTCACGCCGCTTTGTGCATCGTCAAAATTGCCGTTTACGGCGGAAACGTAAACGTTTTTGCCGGGGCAAGCCGTCATTTGCTTTTCCTGCACGGCGCTCGTGCCCTCTGCGGGGTAGAAAACTATAATTTTCGTG
>JAFTNI010000133.1 GCA_017451975.1 Clostridia bacterium | reverse complement strand
TGTAGTTGAACTTAACAATGTTCAGATTTATGCTACAAGCGGTGTAAACCCTATTCAGTGCTATGGTGGCAAAATTGTTCTTAACAACGTAACAACAGCACAGTCAGGCGCTGCAGAAACATCTTGGTACAATTCCGCAATTCAGATTGCAAACCATATCACACAAGACGAAAATGACACATGGTACTTTGACGGTGGTCTTTCTGAAATTACTGTTAATGGTGGTATGTATAGCGGTGACAAAGCAATTCAGATGTCTGCTCCCGGTGGTACTGTTGTAATTAATGATGGCAATTTTATCGGTACAACAGCTGTAATTAATGCTGACTATAATGCTACATATGCATCTCAGGGTGCAACCTACTCTATCGTTATCAATGGCGGTACATTCAATGGTGCTGTTAAAATCAACAGTGCAAATATTGAATGCGTAGTAAATGGTGGTACATTCTCTGTAAACATCGGAGAAGTAGCTAACGTTACCATAGGTGAAGGCAAAACTGTTGTTGATAATGGCAACGGCACTTGGACAGTTCAGTAATCACTTAAATCACTAATAACCTCTCACCATCCCCCCGAGGCGAAAGCCTCGGGGTTGTTTTCGTTTTATGCCCTTCTCTGCCCTTCTTTTATTTTATACAAGTAAATTATCGCCATCACTTTTCCCTGCTTGTACAGGCGCTTAAATCGTGCCAAACGGCGGCACTACACCGCTTACGCAAAACAAAAACAGTGCCTTTCGGCACTGTTTTCATTTTTATATTCTAAATTATTTAAGCACGGATACCGCGTCTGTGATGTTCTTTTCAAGAGCTTCGCGACCGTATTTGTCAACTTCCGCTTTGTTCTTTTCGCCGTGTGTAAGGCAGCCCGCACCGTTTATGCAACCGCCAACGCAAGCCATGCCCTCGATAAAGTTGCCTTTAAGCACGTTTTTGCTCTTTTTAAGAAGCGCCAGCTTGCATTCTTCAATACCGTCGCATACAACGGGCTCAACCTTGAATTCGATGCCCTGCTCTTTAAGAGCCTGAACAGCCGCATCTGTAAGACCGCCGCTGCGTGCGAAAATTCTACCGAAGTAAGAAGCGTTATCGAGCACGCCCTCTGCAAGAGAGGAAATGTCCATATCGCGGCTATCAAAGAGCGCCTGGAGCTCTTCAAACGTGAGAACAGTATCAACATAAGGTTTAACTTCCTCGAGCTGTGCTTCTGCTTTCTTAGCCGTGCAAGGTCCGATAAATACAACCTTTGCGCCGGGTGTATTGTCTTTTATGTATTTAGCAAGCGCAACCATGGGCGAGGGGTTGTGGGAAATATGCTGAGCTATCGTGGGGAACGCCGTCTTTACGTATCTTACGAATGCGGGGCAGCAGGAGCTTGTAAGGAAGCCCTTTTCAGCAAGCTCGCGAGCTTCTGCAAGCGCAACCATATCTGCGCCGAGCGCCGCTTCGATAACCGTGTGGAAGCCGAGCTCTTTAAGGCCTGTTATAACCTGGCCGAGCTTTGCATACGTAAACTGGCTGGAAATAGAGGGAGCAACGATAGCATAAACTTTTTCTTCTTTATTCTTGAGCATTTCAATAGCATCAACGATAAAGGATTTATCCATAATTGCACCGAAGGGGCACTGGTAAACGCACGCGCCGCACTGGATGCATTTATCGTTATTGATAGTAGCAGCCTTCTGCTCGTTCATAGAAATTGCTTTAACCTTGCAAGCGTTCTGGCAAGGGCGCGTGCGGCTTACGATAGCTGTGTAGGGGCAAACCTTAGCACAAGCGCCGCATTCAACGCATTTGGATTTATCGATGTGAGCAACGTGGTTTTTATCGAAAGTGATAGCGCCGCGTTTGCAAACGTCCTCGCAACGGTGTGCAAGGCAGCCGCGGCAAGCGTTTGTTACTTCATAGCCGCCTACGGGGCATTCGTCGCAGGCAATATCGATAACCTCGATAATATTGGGGTTGCTCTTATCGCCGCCTATAGCGAGCTTAACGCGTTCACCGAGAATTGCTCTCTCCTTGTAAACGCAGCAACGCATCGTGGGCTCGTTGCCGGGCACGATTTTCTTGGGGATATCTATCATACCCTCAAAGAGTGTTCCGTCCCACGCAAGGCGTGCAACCTCGCGTAAAACCTTATATTTCAAGTGCTGTACCTTTGTGTCAAATTTGCGCATTTATAATATCCTCCTTAGAAATAACTTACCTTTATACGTTTGCCCATTTTTTGCAAGCAGGCAGAAAGCTCTGTAACCAAGTTCATTTTAATGCTGAAGTTGATTGGCAGGTCGGGGTTCTGGTGTGCAGGGTTTATGGCTTTACCCACGAAGAAATTTATATCTGTCGCTTCTTCGAAAAGCAAGCGGCAAATAAGCGAAGCGCCGTCGCGGCTGAAGTTCCAGCGCTCGTAAAGCGCGTTATCATCCAAATAATCCTTGGCGTATTCCAGAACTCTGTTCACGGTAATAACGCCCTCTGTAACGAGGTCTACGCCCTCGAGCTCCGCTATGGGCGGCAAGTCGGAATGTTCAAAATTCAGGCTTGCGCGAAGCGGCTTGCCAAGGTATCTTGACGCTATGGAAGAGGTCGTGCCGCCGCAGATGATGTGCTTACCCTCCTTCGAGAAGAAGAGCGACATCATTCTATCGCAGTCGTCGCGGTTGGAAGGCGGGCCGAAGAGCATATTCATAGGCTGGCGCTTGCGTATCTTCACCACGCAGGCGGTAGTATCGTCGCCTGCCTTTTTATCGTAAAGATTATCGCATTCGTCGACGAGTATGGTAGACATATTTTTTGCCGTATAACCGCCGAGCGCAAGCACCTTCATATATTCTATAATTTCTTCGCGCTTCCAGCCGAAGTTGTATTTACCGCCCATACCCGCATGGGGGCAACCGTCGCTCATCGCAATAAAGATATCGTTTTCCTGCAATTTAAGCGTCGTTTTATATATTTTTTTGCCGCCGATGTTCATTTCCGTTTTGGGATAATCGTAGTTTTCGTCGTTGCGAAGCACGATTACCATGGGGTTATCGTACTGAATAATATCGGCAGTTTCGTTGTTTTGTATGTGAATGATCGTGAACGTGGAGTACGCCACGCCGCGAAGCGAGCAGATCGGCAGTGTTGCCGCTATGGTTTCCACGCACTCTTCTATGGGCAAGCCCGCGGAAATCATCGTAGAGATGATTTTTGAGGTAAGCGTGGAAAGTATGCTGGCTTTAACGCCGCTTCCAAGCCCGTCGGCAAGCACGATAACGGTGGAATTTTCGTTTTCCTCAACGATGTCAACGTGGTCGCCGCAAAGCTCCTCGCCAAAGTGGTTTATGCTTTTGTAGCCTATATCCGCACATAAGTTATTCATCGCCTATCGACTCCTTCAGCTTAGAGAGAGCTATTTTCGTTTCTGCGGCGGTTTCACCGAGCAGCGAAGCTATCTCTTGAACGATACGCATCTGCTTTTCAACAACCTTATCTGCAACCTCCACCGTCTGGCGGCTGATGCTTTCTTTCTTTTCCCTTTCGGCTTCTTCTTCGGTTATATCTCGCATGATGCCTATAAGCAAATGGGAATCTCTATCGTAAACAACCGTCTGTTCAACAGATTTGTTATATTCCGCTAGGTATACCTTCTTATCGTGCACGCTTCTGCCCGTGTTTTTAACGGTCATGAACACGGTGGGGTCGAGAATACGAACAACGGGCTCGCCGAGCACATCGGATTCAGAGCGAATGTTCATAATCTTTCTTGCCCTGCCGTTTACGCGCTGAACCTCAAGGTCCTCGTTGAGCACGATAAAGCCGCTGGGGGTATTTTTAACAATCGTATCGGAAAAGCTTTCCGCTTTATCTTTAAGGAACGGCAAGCACATAGAGCTGTCTGCCTTGCCCTGGCAAATAGCTATTGCCTTTTCGCGGCAGGTATCGTAGCCGCAGAAGCCGCAGTCGAGCTCGTCTGACGCTTTGAATTTACCCATCTGGCGCATAGCCGCCATAATTTCCATTTCCGTCGGCATTTTTGCTTCGCGCTCCATCATTATAAAGTGCTTGCGGAGCGAGAGGCTATCGGGCTGTTCAACCTCGAAATCCTTTTCGCCGGCGAATTTATCTACTGCTATGTAGCCGCTTATGGGAGAACGGTTCGCCATAACAGGGCCGCCTATGCAGCTTCCCTCGCAAGCAGACATTTCTATGAAGCATTTGTGAATGTTGCCTCTTTCAATGTCTTTAAGCGCAATCATACAGTCGTTTACGCCGTCTGTAGCCATGTACGTATAGCCGTTGATATTGGGCTCCATGGTTTTGAGTATGCCGCCCGTCGTGGGGAAGAAGCGCGCGCGGCTATTGGGCTCTTCTTTAACACCCTTTTCAAGCGTTATGCCCGCGCTGTCGAGCCACTTCTGAAGCTCATCGAACGTAAGCACGGCATCTACCATGCCCTCGTAGTAAGCGGCTTCGTCCTTCTTGGCTATGCAGGGGCCGATAAACACTGTTTTCGCCCCGGGTATTCTCCTCTTAATATCAACGCAGTGCGCCTGCATGGGCGATTTAACGTCTGCAAGATATTCGATAAGCGAGGGAAAATATTTCTGTATAAGCAGGTTTATAGATTGGCAGCAGGATGTTATAACAACGTCCTTGCCGTCTTCGCGAAGTATTCTTTCGTATTCTCTTTTTACTATAGTTGCGCCTATAGCGGTTTCTTCAACGTCGGCAAAGCCGAGCTTTTTGAGCGCCGCCCTCATAGATTCTATGCCTACACCCTCGAAATTCGCGATGAACGAGGGGGCAAGGCTTACTATTACGGGGCCGCCCTCTGCAAGCAGAACTCTTGCTTTTTCCGTTCCGTCCTCAACGCGTTTTGCGTTCTGAGGGCATATTACGAAGCATCTGCCGCAAAGGATGCATTCGTCATCTATAATATGAGCCTGATTGCCCGAAATGCGGATAGCTTTTACAGGGCAATGAGATATGCATTTATAGCAGTTTCTGCAGCTTGATTTTTTAAATGTCAAACCCTTGAGCATTTCTTCCACTTCCCTTCTTTGTTATGTAAGTTTATATAAGTTTCAAAATTTTATCTTCGAAAAATTCCTTGAAATTTGCAGGGGTGATGCCCGTGTAAACGTCATCATCTACCTGAACAGTCACGCCTGTGCGGTTGCATTTGCCTATGCAAAAACTGCCGTAAAGCATAATTTCGTCCTCAAGATTTTTTTCTTCAATCGCTTTCTGGAAAAGGTCTACTATCTCTTGTGACCCATTGAGATGGCAAGCACTTCCAACACATACCTGAACTACTACCATAACTTATATTTTCGCCAAAACTTCTTTCTGGAAGAAATCTGCTACTGTGTCGGGGGAAACGGAATAAAAATCGTCGTTAACGGTTACGCAAACGCCTTCCTGGCATCTGCCCATGCAGAACGTGCCGCAAAGGTTTACTTTATCCTCTACTTTGTTCTGTGCGATAAGCTCCTGGAGCTTTTCTACTACCTGGCGGGAGCCTTTGATATGGCAGGAGCTGCCGATACATACAGTTACTTTTATCATTGTTGCAATCCTCTCATTATTATAATATTTGTCTTTTTTTCATAGAGATTTCCGCATTTCTTCACAATAATACAGAAAGCCCAATTTTACCTTTTAATTATAACACGAAAACCCGCCTGTGTCAAGATAATACATTCGCCAAAGCAAAAAATAGAGCATATCCGCCCTGCCCTTTCGGTCACGGTTCGGATATGCTCTTTTTTACTTAATTTTTAAAGCTGTAAGCTGTTTACTTACGCCTTGGGGCCTGCTTCAACGAGAGCTTTACCTGCATCGTTGCCTGTATACTTTTTGAAGTTCTTCACGAAGCGAGAAGCGAGGTCTTTTGCTTTTGCATCCCATTCAGCAGCATCTGCGTATGTGTCACGGGGATCGAGGATACCTGTGTCAACACCGGGAAGCTCTGTGGGAACTGCGAGGTTGAAGTAAGGAATTGTCTTTGTATCAGCTTTGAGGAGAGAGCCGTCGAGGATAGCGTCGATAATGCCGCGTGTATCTTTAATGGAGATACGTTTGCCTGTGCCGTTCCAGCCTGTGTTTACGAGGTAAGCTTTAGCGCCAACCTTTTCCATCTTCTTAACGAGTTCTTCTGCATATTTTGTGGGGTGGAGTTCAAGGAACGCCTGACCGAAGCAAGCAGAGAATGTAGGTGTGGGCTCTGTAATGCCGCGCTCTGTGCCTGCGAGCTTAGATGTGAAGCCGGAGAGGAAGTAGTACTGAGCCTGTTCGGGTGTAAGAACGGAAACAGGAGGAAGAACGCCGAATGCGTCTGCGGAAAGGAAGATTACGTTCTTAGCATCGGGAGCTGCGGAAACGGGGCGAACGATTTTTTCGATGTGATCGATGGGGTAGGAAACACGTGTGTTTTCTGTTACGGAGCCATCTGCGAAATCGCATACGCCGTTTGCATCAACTGTAACGTTTTCGAGAAGTGCGTTGCGTTTGATTGCAGCGTAGATATCGGGTTCAGATTCTTTATCGAGGTTGATAACTTTAGCGTAGCAGCCGCCTTCGAAGTTGAAGATACCGTTATCGTCCCAGCCGTGTTCGTCGTCACCGATAAGAAGACGTTTCGGGTCTGTGGAAAGTGTTGTTTTACCTGTACCGGAAAGACCGAAGAAGAGCGCTGTGTTTTCGCCGTTCATATCTGTGTTAGCGGAGCAGTGCATGGAAGCCATGCCGGCAAGGGGGAGATAGTAGTTCATCATAGAGAACATACCCTTCTTCATTTCGCCGCCGTACCATGTATTAAGGATAACCTGTTCACGGGATGTGATGTTGAATACAACAGCTGTTTCGGAGTTGAGGCCGAGCTCTGCATAGTTTTCAACCTTTGCTTTGGAAGCGTTGTAGCAAACGAAATCGGGTTCGAAGTTTTCAAGCTCTTCTGCTGTGGGGTTGATGAACATGTTCTTTACAAAGTGTGCCTGCCATGCCACTTCCATAATGAAGCGGATAGCCATGCGGGAGTCTGCGTTAGCGCCGCAGAAAACGTCCATAACGTAAAGCTTCTTGTTGGAAAGTTCATCGATAGCAAGGTCTTTTACAGCCTTCCATGTAGCTTCTGTGCAGGGGTGGTTGTCATTTTTGAATTCATCGGATGTCCACCAAACGGTATCCTTGGAGTTTTCGTCCATAACAATGAACTTATCCTTGGGGGAACGGCCTGTGTAGATACCAGTCATTACGTTAACAGCGCCGAGCTCTGTTTCCTGGCCTACTTCGAAGCCTTCGAGATCTTTCGCTGTTTCAGCAACGAAGAGTTCTTCATAACTGGGGTTATGAACGACCTCCGTAGCGCCGGTGATACCGTATTTGGTCAAATCGAGTGTTTTCATGATACATTACCTCTTTTCTGAAATATATTTTTTAAAATTTTTTGTGGAAATGGGGTTTGTAAACGGAGTTTTCTAAAAGCTCCGTTTACATAGTATTATCTGGAAACTATTAGTTAAAGCAGAATAACAATAAGCTGGGAAACAAGTACAACGGTAATAAGTGCGATGGGGTATGTAGCCGCGTATGCGGAAGCAACGTCGTCTGTTTTGGAAACGCCGATAAGCGTGCCGAGCGCGGGTGTACTTGTCATAGCGCCCGTAAGGGAGCCGAGGTTGTTAAGAAGACTAAGCTTGAGAACGTATTTTGCAAAGAAATAGCCCACGATCATAGGAAGAATCGTCATGATTATACCGTAGATGAAGTATTCAGGCTTGAAGAGATCTACGAATTTTGCACCGCCCGCAACGCCTGCGCCTGCAAGGAAGAGGATAAGACCGAGCTCCTTGAAGATTTTGAGCGTATCGTCCTTGGGCATTATGCTAACGGGGCCAACGTGGCTGAAGTGGCCGAACACGAGAGATGTGAGGAGGCAACCGCCGGTTGTTGTAAGCGAGAAGCAAGTGCCGGAAAGGCCTGCGGATGTAAGCGGAATTTTTATCATACCGACAAAAGTACCGATAATAGCCGCGAGCGCGAACGCTGCAAAGCCATGACCATCTATTTCAAAAAGCTTGCCCGTTTTTTTCTTTGCTTCGTTTTTCTCTGCGGGAGCGGAGGAAGCGAGGAGCTTTTCGCGTTCAACATCCATATTTGCGCGAACGATTTTGGGTATGAGCTGAACGAAAAGCACAACGCCGATAACACCGAAAATATACGCTATGCCGTAGCCTGTAGCAACCGTGCTTTCCAAAGCGCTGCCAACAGCTTCTTTGGAAGCGGAGAATGCAGGAGTGGATGTAAGCGCACCGGCAAGAATACCTACCACCATCGCCGTAAGTTCATCGGGGTTTTCTGCACCGATAACCGTTCTGCCGAAAAGGATACATCCCGCAGCGGCAAGACCGCCGGAAATGATAACAACAAGAGCGAGAACAACGTATGATTTAAAGTTTTTCTTGAAGTTGCCGAAGAACTTGGGGCCTGCAATAAAGCCAACGGAAGTAACGAACAAAATAAGACCGAGGTTTTCTACAATCTTGAGCGCGTTGCTTGTGTAGCTTACCGAAACAAGACCGAGCTTAACTGTAAGCTGAGAGTCAAGCACACCGTAGAAAAGGCAACCGAAAAGAAGTGCTACGAGGAATACGCCCGCATCGCCGAGAGAAATTCCTTTTATCGTTATGCGGCCCAAAGCAAAGCCGACTGCAATAATTGCAAAAATGGAAAACATCAAAAATGTTATGCCTGTTATCGGAATAACACCGCCAAAAAGATTCATCGCTTAAAATCTCCTTCAGATACTCTTCTGATTTGTGTAGTTAGGAAGAAGCTTGGGCGAAACGAGTTCTGTTTCTATACCTGCTTCTGTTATTTCGTTTTCAAAGGCCGTTACGTGGTCAAGCGTGAGCTTGCCTACTGTAGTGTCCTTTGCAGCCTTAGCTGCATTCTGACCTGCGCTTCTGCCGAATACTATAATGTCGAGAAGCGAGTTACCCATAAGTCTGTTTTTACCGTGGATACCGCCAACAGCTTCGCCTGCAACAAAGAGGTTCTTAACGTTTGTTGTCATGCAGTCTGCCGTGATATCAAGGCCGCCGTTCTGATAATGGAGCGTGGGGTAAATGAGAATAGGCTCTTTGCGGATATCAATGCCGTATTTATCGAACATTCTCCACATTGCGGGGATTCTCTTCATAATAGTGCCCTCGCCACCGATTTTTTCAATCATGGGCGTATCGAGCCAGATGCCTTCGCCGTTGCCTGTATCGATACCGTTACCTCTTTCAGAGCATTCGCGGATGATAGTAGCAGCAGTTACGTCACGCGTTTCAAGGGGATGCATAAATACTTCGCCGTTTTTGTTAACGAGCTTTGCACCAAGGGAACGAACCTTTTCCGTTACGAGCGCACCGAAGATCTGCTCGGGGAACGCAACACCCGTGGGGTGATACTGAAGTGTTTCGGCATAAAGAAGCTTTGCGCCTGCGCGGTAACCGAGCACAAGGCCGTCGGCAGTAGCGCCGTAGTGGTTGGACGTGGGGAAGCCCTGGTAGTGCATTCTGCCCGCACCGCCCGTTGCGATAATAACCGTTTTGGCTTTAGCAACAAGAAGCTCCTTCGTTTCCATGTTCATAAGAACTGCACCTGCAGCCTTGCCGTCTTCATCGAGGATAAGCTCGATAGCAGCCGTGAAGTCAACAACGGGAATGTTTCTGTTGAGAACTTCGTCGCGGAGCGTTCTCATAATTTCTGCGCCGGAATAGTCCTTAGCAGCGTGCATACGCTTGCGGGAAGTACCGCCGCCATGGGTTGTAACCATCGTGCCGTCTGCTTCTTTATCGAATTCAACGCCGAGCTCGCTGAGCCATTTGATAGCCTCGGGAGCATCGCAAACGAGCTTGGAAAGAAGCTCGCGCTTAGCAGCGAAGTGGCCGCCGCCGAAAGCGTCTACAAAGTGAATTGCAGGGGAGTCGTTGGGCTTATCTGCCGCCTGAATACCGCCCTCTGCCATCATCGTGTTGGCGTCGCCTATGCGAAGCTTTGTAACGATCATAACGCTTGCGCCTGCTTCGTCTGCTTCGATAGCTGCAGAAGCGCCCGCGCCGCCGCCGCCGATTACGAGTACGTCTGTATCATAATCGGGGTTTTCGAGGTCGATTTCCGCATCTTTAATGCGGCTGTGAGCCTGAAGCATAGCTGCAAGCTCCTTCGGAACCTTATCGCCCTTGTTGGGGCCGATGGTAAGAACCGAAAATTCGTTTGTTTTATAGTCGGGGTGGAAAGAAGAAAGCACTGTGTCCTTCTGCTCCGCCGTCATTCTTGTGGGCTCAAGCGCAATATTTTTTTCTCTGGCAGCTTCCACAGCAGCAAGAGATTCCTGAAATTTTTCCGAATACATTGCTTTTCCTCCTTATTTCTCGATTTCACGGTTGTTATAAAGCTCTTTAATCTCTTCGATGGGTTTCTGCATAAGAGCTTCTATAAGGTCGTTGAAATCGCCGTTTTTAATCTCTTTTACGCGGTCTTCAAGGTGTCCGCAGCCGGGCGCGAGGTACTTGCCGTTGATTCTTCTTGCAAGCATTGCAACCTGGGGGTGGGAGATGCCTGCGGGGCATCTGGAGGAGCATACGCCGCACATCACGCAGTCGAAAGATTCTTCTGCGCATTTTTCGAAATCGCCGCGCTGAGCGTATGCGATATACTGCATTACGTTAAGCCCCTGCGTGCAAGCCTTTGTGCAGGCGTTGCTGCCGATGCAAGCGTAAATTTCGGGGTAAAGCTGCATCATAACCGTTTCGTTTACAGGGATTTTCTCCATGTCGTAAACCTGCTTAACAAGCGGGAAGAAAGGCAATGTTGCAATATACATATTGTCCTCTACCTTCGTTTGGCAAGCGAGGCAAGCGTGAAGCTCTCTGTCGCCCTTGATGCGATAGATAGTAGCGCAAGCACCGCAGAAGCCGTTGCGGCAGCCGCAACCTCTTACAAGCTGGTAGCCTGCATACTCCATAGCAGTCATAATAGCGAGGTTTTCCGGCACGGAGTACTTTTTGCCGAAAAGGAATATATTTACCATTTTTTCCATTGTTACATCTCCTTTAATACTCAGACGGAAGCTCGTCGAGCTCGTCGCAGCGGAATACGGGGCCTTCCTTGCAAACGTATTTAGAGCCTACGTTGCATCTGCCGCATTTGCCCACGCCGCACTTCATGCGAAGCTCAAGCGTCGTGTATATCTGTGTTTTGTCAAATCCCAAGCCGCAAAGGCCTTCGAGCGTGAACTTGATCATTATAGGCGGGCCGCAAAGAACAGCTGTCTTATTAGTATCGAAATTCAGCTCTTTTACATAGTTAGGTACGAAGCCAA
The DNA here is from genome assembly GCA_017451975.1 of Clostridia bacterium. Lineage (GTDB taxonomy): Bacteria > Bacillota > Clostridia > Oscillospirales > CAG-272 > UMGS731. Next base: position 3,889 of record JAFTNI010000133.1, on the reverse strand, counting down.
CGTGGCCATCCCAACCCTCCTGGGGGTTATCGATGGTGAGGTGTACGTTCACACCCGTGTCTGCTGCCCATTCGTCGATAATTTCCTTGTAGTCGAGAAGGTCATCTTTGCTTCTGGAACCGTAAACGATATCAATATCACCGTAACGGTCGCGGTAATGGCGGCAGTAGTTGATAACGGAGCGAAGAGGTGCAAGACCAACACCGCCCGCGATGAAGAGGAGGTTCTTCCCTGCAAATACGTCATCTACGGGGAAAGGATTACCATAGGGGCCTCTTATCGTGATATTCTGGCCAACCTCTGCCTGGTGGAGCCATTCTGTAACACAGCCGCATTTCTTTATGGAAAATTCCATATATTCTGTGTTCGTGGGGGAGGAGGTTATAGAGAACATAGCCTCGCCCACGCCGGGGATAGAAAGCATTGCGCACTGACCGGGGCGGTGATCGAACGCTTTTTTACCGTCGGGCGTAACAACTCTGAAGGTTTTGATATCAGGTGTATCTATACGCACGTCTGTAATAACGCCAATCTTGGGAATCAATGTTTCTGTACGGTTGTTCATTTGTTTTCCCCTCCGATCTTTTTCATTACTTTTACTATATTCATAGAGATGGGGCATTTTGCAAGGCATCTGCCGCAACCAACACAGCTGAACAAGCCATCGTTATTTTCGGGGTAATAAACGAGCTTGTGCATAAAGCGCTGGCGGAAGCGTTCCTTCTGGGTAAGTCTGTTGTTACCGTGAGCCATTCTTGTGAACTCGGAGTACATGCAGGAATCCCAGCATCTGTATCTTATAACGCCTTTGCCCGTGTTGAAGTCTTTAATATCGTAGCACTGGCATGTAGGGCAAACGAAAGTGCACGTGCCGCAGCCAAGGCAAGCTTCGGAAAGCTCATCCCAAGCAGGGTCGTTGAAATAATCCTTCGTTTTGCCGCCGCCAAAGCCTTCTGTCGTAACGTCAGCAAGCGGGAGCTTTGCCATAACGGCATTTATTTTTTCCTTCTGTGCATCTACTGCTTCTTCCGTGCATTCTTCCGTAACGCCTTCGAGCTTTGCAAGAAGAGCCGCACCCTTCTCTGTATTGCTCTGGAAGAAGAGTTCTGTTTCCGTTTTCCAGCAGGAAATATCGCCTGCGGGCTCTGCGGGATCTATGCCGAAGGTCTTGCAGAAGCAAGTTTCGGAAGGTCTTGTGCAAGCCATGGAGATTATAGCGCCGTGCTCGCGTTTCGTAGCATAGTAGCTGTCTACGGGGTCTGTAAGGAACACTCTGTCAAGAATTTCAAAGCTTTTTACGTCGCACGCGCGCACGCCGAAAACAACAAAATCTTCTGCTTCGCTTCTCGTGTCAACGATTTCGATGTTTTTGCCCGATGTTCTGAACTCCATCAGGTTTTCCATCTGGGGGAAGAAAAAGTCCTTGGGGCTTCTTACTGTGTTGAGCGCTTTGCTCCACACAACGCCCTCTTCCCATTTTGTATAAACGGCGCTACCGTCTGTTCTGTCTGCAGGAATATAGAGAGCAGCCGCTTTTGCAATTTCCGCAAATACGGAATTTACGGAATCAAGAGAACATTTACGCATCTGTATCCCTCCTGTCAAAAACCTCACCGGGTTCAATATCGCCCGTTGTGTAGTTTACAAGCGGAGCTCTTGTACCAACCTCTTCGCCCGCCTGGTATTCGCCGTAGAATTCGTTCATATCCTTTATGAACTTACGGTTGAGCAAGTGGAGAGGAATATTCTGGGGGCAAACGCGAGAGCATTCGCCGCAGTCTGTGCAACGTCCCGCAACGTGGAACGCTCTGATAATATGGAACATTTTTTCTTCAAAGCTGTTTGCGGGGGCTTTGTTTTCAACACCGGAATTGGGGTTATCGAAAACGCATTTTTCGCAGGTGCAAGCGGGGCAAGCATCGCGGCAAGCGTTGCAGCGGATGCAACGGGAAAGCTCGTTCTGCCAGAAAGCAAATCTTTCATCGGGTGTCATAGCCTCGATTTTCGCGACTTCATCGAAGCGCGCAGAATCTATAACTGTTCCCTCTTCGCCCATAAGCTCATCGTATGCAACGTGCTTTTTGCTCTTGCAGTTTACGCATCTTTCGGCAAGCACGTCTTTTGCGTCGATCATAACGGGCTCGTCTTCGTAAATCGTTGTAACAGCGATTTTTTCGCCGCAATCGATAGAAGAAATACCCTCGCCGCAAATTTCTTTAATTTTAGCAATATCTGCCATACCTTCGCAAGGAATGCCAACGGCATAAACCTTTTCTCTGTCAAATCTGTGCTCTGTAAGGAGCTGATTGAAGCTGTATGTATCGCAGGGCTTGAGGAAAACGAGAACCTTTCCCTCTTCCTTAGCTGCTTTAGCAACAAGGTATTTAGAGAAGTTTGCGCCGCAGAAATCGTTCCAAACGAAATCTTTATTAAGCTCCTCTGCCGTGTGGAAAACGGCGGGAGTTACGTCATAATCAAATTCACCCTTGCTCCAGCCGAGCACCGCCGTAACGGTGCCGCCTGCGAGCAGAGCCGCAGCCTTTTCAATAAGCTGCTCGCGTGTTATTTTTTGCATCTCAAATCCTCCAATCTCTTGTTTTCTCCGAGAGCTGCAACCGTGCTTGCGAAATCGTTCATCGTAGCGGCGAATTTCGCGCCTTCAGCGGCGGAAACCCACTCAACACGGGTGCGTTCCTTTTCGATGCCGAGGTAATCGAGCATGGAGAAAAGTGCTGCCATACGGCGGCGTGTGAAATAGTTGCCGGAGGTGTAGTGGCAGTCGCCGGGGTGGCAACCGCAGATGATAACGCCGTCTGCGCCCCTCTGGAAAGCGCGGAGCACGAACATGGGGTTAACACGGCAGGAGCAAGGAACTCTTATAATCTTTACGTCTGCCGGGTAGTTAAGACGGTTATTGCCAGCAAGGTCGGCGCCCGCATAGGAGCACCAGTTGCAGCAAAACGCAACAATCAAGGGTTTATATTCTTTTACTTGCATATTGCATCTACCTCCGCCATAATCTGAGAAGTTGTAAATCCGTTAAGATCCATAGCACCGGACGGGCAAGCAACCGTGCACGCACCGCAACCCTGGCAAACTGCGGGGTTAACAACTGCCACACGTCTTATCTTCGTTGTTCTGTCGGGCATACGGAATTCTTTATCTTCATAAGTAATAGCGCCGTACGGGCATACTCTTTCGCAAGAGGAGCAACCGTTACACATAAGCTCGTTGGAGCGTGCAACGCAGGGGTTACCCGTAAGCTTATCCTTCGCGAGAAGGCCGATAACCTTGGATGCCGCCGCGCCTGCCTGAGAAACAGTTTCGGGTATATCCTTCGGGCCCTGGCACGCACCGGAGAGGAACACGCCCGCTGTGGGGCTTTCTACGGGGCGGAGCTTCGGGTGAGCTTCCGTGAAGAAATCGTTTGTATCCATGCTTGCCGTGAGCATCGTTGCAAGGGAGCGCGCGGTTTTATCGGGTTCGATAGCCGCAGCGAGAACAACGAGGTCGGCATCTATATGGAGCTGTTTGTTTGCAATGAGGTCGGAAGCCTGAACCTTGAGCTTATCGCCCTCGGGCGTAACCTTGCCAACCATGCCTTTAATGTATTTAACGCCGTATTCTTCAACTGCGCGGCGGTAGAATTCATCGAAGTTCTTGCCGGGCGTTCTTACGTCGATATAGAATACGTATACGTCTGTATCCGGGTATTTATCTCTCGTAAGCATTGCGTGCTTAGCCGTGTACATACAGCAGATCTTGGAGCAATATTCCTTGCCCTTCTCTGCGCAAGAAGCGCAACGGGAGCCAACGCACTGTACGAAAACTATTGTATGGGGGTGCTTGCCGTCGGAGGGGCGAACGAGCTTGCCCGCAGAGGGGCCTG
>JAFTNI010000132.1 GCA_017451975.1 Clostridia bacterium | reverse complement strand
TTCACCTATTGAGGTAAATACATAGGCTTCCCCTGCAGCTGAGGCCAGGGGAAGGCACTATATTTAAGTTTTTAGAGTAATTTCATATAACACAAAGTAAAAGCACACCGCGCGGTGTGCTTTTGTTTTTATGAATTTGCATTACATCGGTATTATATCGTAAATATTCTTTTATTGCCGAAATATAGTAATCAAATGGTTTTTAAAAAATTTTCTTCAAAAATTTCTTTTTTATTGTTTACTTTTTGAACTCTATATTGTATAATTAAAAGAAAATATAACATCATCAAGTAAAATTCACTTTTTCTTGCTGTTTTTACAGGAGGCGGTAAATATTGAAGAAAAAACTCCTTGTTATGGGCGAAAGCTATATGAACTTTCAAATGAAAACCAATCCTCCCCAAAAGGACAAGGACGTAACATATGGCTCTGAATACAGCTTCCACCCCTACGGTGCAGGAGCTATGACGGCTATCGCGGCGGCAAAGGTGGGCGGCGATTGCCTGCTCTGCACGAAGCTTGGCGACGACGCTTACGGTGAACGCCTCAGAGCATACTATAAATCATGCGGTCTTTCCCTTTCATCAGAGGCACTTGCGGAAGGCACGCAGACGGGTATGAGCATAACCATATATCACGATATAGAAAACGGCCATACATACGTTGCAAAGGGCGCAAACCTTGCATTTACAAAGCAGGATGTAGACCGCGCTTTTGCCTACAACCCCGATATGTTCGTGCTGCCGCAGGACGATATACTTCCCAATACAGAAGAAAGAAACGATGCCCACGCGGAAGATGCCGTGCCCGAGCTTATTATAAGCGACGATATTTCCGAGGATGAAAATGATTTCTTCCCCCAGGAATACGAAGGCGGCGAAAAGCCTATGGCCGAAACGACTATGACAGTCGGCTCCGACGGCGAGCTTGAGGATTTTTCGGAAACTATATTTTTTGCAAACGATGACCCTACAGAAGAGCTTCAGCGTATGCAGGTGGCAGAAACGAGAAACCTTGTTCTCTACGCGGCAAGGCTTGCCTCTCAGCGCAATATAGATATGGTGGTTGAATATAACGAGTATACTGCAAAGCTGCCGCTTGACACACTCGACGGCATAAAAATACTTGTAATATCCGATAAAATGCTTTACGAAACCTCCGGCATATATCCCAGCAGTACGGATAAAACCTTGCGCGCTCTCATTCCCCTCTCCACGCGAATAAAAGCAAAATATTATATAGTTCAGCAAGGCAACGATACCTCTTTCGTATACGATGGCAAATATTACGAAACAGTAACTATTCCCACGCGCATGAAGCTCAGGGCGAAGCAGGAAAGCGCTTGTATGCACGGAACGTACATCGGTGCCCTGGCAACGCGTTTCCTCAAAACAAGGGATATTATAGATGCCTGCAAATTTGCAAGCGTGGTAAGTATTCTCACGCAATCTAAATTCGGTTGCCTTGACCACGCGCCCTCTCTAGACGAAATAGCAAAATTCACATCGGAGCAATAAACATGGTACAGAAAGCAAAAAAACTTCTTGGCGTAGACTTTGGCGAAGCGCGCACGGGGCTTGCGTATTCCGACGACCTTGGGCTTTGCGCCATAGCTATGGGAAACGTTAAAAGCTACAACCGCGAAAAAGCCGCAAAGGAAATTGCACTAAAGGCTGCAGAAATCGGCGCGGAGCTTATAGTTATCGGCAAGCCGCTTAATATGGACGGCACAGCGGGCGAAAAGGTTGAAGCGGTAAAAGAATTCGCCGTCATGATATCTGCCAATACCGATATACCCATAGAGTTTCACGATGAACGCCTTTCTACGGTTTCGGCGCACAGGTTCCTTTCCGAGGAAATGGGTGTGAAAGCCAAAAAGCATAAAAACATCGTAGATTCACTTGCGGCGGAAATAATTCTCCAAAGCTATATGGATAAAAACAGAAAAATAAATTTATCATAAAAATATAACCACAAAGGATGATTTGAAATGAAACACGAAGAAAAAACAATGGAAAAAATCGTAGCCCTTTGCAAAAACCGCGGCTTTATTTTCCCCGGCTCGGAAATTTACGGCGGTCTTGCAAACACTTGGGACTACGGCCCGCTCGGCGTGGAGCTTAAAAATAACATCAAGAAGGCATGGTGGAAAAAATTCGTTCAGGAAAACAGATACAACGTTGGTCTTGATGCCGCTATCCTTATGAACCCCCAGACATGGGTTGCTTCCGGCCATCTTGCAGGCTTTTCCGACCCGCTTATGGACTGCCGCGAATGCCACGAGCGTTTCCGTGCAGATAAGCTTATCGAAGATTATTGCGCAGAAACAGGCAAAGAGCTTGAAAAGCCCATCGACGCTTTCTCTCAGGCTGAAATGAAGGAATTCGTTGAAGCAAACAACATTCCCTGCCCCACCTGCGGCAAGCATAACTTCACAGATATCCGCCAGTTCAACCTTATGTTCAAAACCTTCCAGGGCGTAACCGAGGATGCAAAAAACACGGTTTACCTCCGCCCCGAAACAGCACAGGGTATTTTCACAAACTTCACAAACGTTCAGCGCACAACGCGCAAAAAGCTCCCCTTCGGTATCGGTCAGATTGGTAAATCCTTCCGTAACGAAATTACACCCGGCAACTTCATTTTCCGCGTTCGCGAATTTGAACGGATGGAGCTTGAATTCTTCTGCAAGCCCGGCACAGACCTTGAATGGTTCGCATACTGGAGAAACTTCTGCCACCAGTGGCTTCTCGATATCGGTCTTAAAGACGAGCACCTTCGCCTTCGCGACCACGACCCCGAAGAGCTTTGCTTCTATTCCAAGGCTACAACAGACTTCGAGTTCCTCTTCCCGTTCGGCTGGGGCGAGCTTTGGGGCGTAGCAGACCGTACAGATTACGACCTTACACAGCACCAGAACACATCCGGCAAGGATATGACGTACTTTGACCCCGAAACGAACGAGCATTACATTCCATACGTTATCGAGCCTTCTCTCGGTGTAGAAAGAAGCCTTCTCGCAGTTCTTTGCGATGCATACGACGAAGAAGTTATCGACGAAGCAAAGAAGGACGTTCGCACAGTGCTCCGTTTCCACCCCGCACTTGCTCCTATCAAGGCGGCGGTCCTTCCCCTTTCCAAAAAGCTTTCCGAAAAAGCTTCCGAAGTTTATACAATGCTTGCAAAGCACTTCCCTGTTGATTTTGACGATGCAGGCTCTATCGGTAAGAGATACCGCCGCGACGACGAAGTTGGTACGCCCTTCTGCGTAACGTACGACTTCGATTCCGAAGCAGACGGTTGCGTAACAGTTCGCGACCGCG
>JAFTNI010000012.1 GCA_017451975.1 Clostridia bacterium | reverse complement strand
TCATGGTTTTTCTCCGTTCTGATGAAAATATATTGTAATTGACGTGATCTCACGCAAAAAGTCTTTTTTCGCTTGCCCTTATGCATTGAGCGTGCGGGGTTCTTTTTTGCCTTCCCCCGGCATCAGCGATGGGGGAAGGCGTCGACGCACTGCGACCGATGAGGTGGCTCCTCTTTTTTACGCATCGAGCGTGCAGAGGTCTGCAAAAGTTTCCCTCTTTACCGCAACGCGCTCGCCCGCTTTGCTTACAAGAACTATAGCGGGCTTGGGCAGCCTGTTGTAGTGCGATGCCATTGAGTAGTTGTATGCGCCCGTAACGAGCACGGCAAGTATATCGCCGCGCTTGGGTCTTGGGAGCATAACGTTCTCCTGCAAAAGGTCGCCGCTTTCGCAGCATCTGCCGGCTATGGAGCATTTGAAGTCTGCCTTCTCTTCTGCTCTGTTTGCCAGCATTATAGTATATGCAGAACCGTAAAGAGCGTATCTTGGGTTATCGGGCATACCGCCGTCTACGGAAACGTAATTTTTAAGCTCGCCTATCTCTTTTACAGAGCCTACCGTGTAAAGCGTGATGCAGGTGTTCGCCACTATGCTTCTGCCGGGCTCCATAAAAATTTTCGGCATATCGAGCGAAAGCTCGGCGGCTCTTGCCTTAACGTGCGCGGCAACCTCGCCGATATTTGCGTCTATATCTATTTCAGGGTCATCCTCGGTGTATCTTACACCAAAGCCGCCGCCGAGGTTGAGCACCTTTGTTTTAAAGCCGTATTTTTTCTTCACGTCTGCCATGAAGCCGAGCATTATATCGGCGGCATCGCAGAAGGGCTCACATTCGAAAATCTGCGAACCGATGTGGCAATGGAAGCCCTCCAGCACGATGTTTCTGCTCGAAAGCGCCATTTCCGTCATCTCGTACGCTCTGCCCGTTTCAATGGCAGAGCCGAATTTGGAATCTACGCTGCCCGTCATAATAGCCTTGTGCGTGTGGGGGTCTATGCCGGGGGTTATGCGCAGAAGTATCTTCTGCATAACGCCGTGCGCGCCCGCTATTTCGCTTATGGCGGCAAGCTCCTCTTCGTTATCGACAACGAAGTAGCCCAGCCCGTTTTCTATAGCGTATTCAATATCGGCATCGGTTTTATTGTTGCCGTGGAAGAATGCCTTTTCAAGCGGAAAGCCCGCGCGTATAGCCGTATAAAGCTCGCCCGCGGAAACAATATCCGTGCCCATGCCGCATTCGTTCACGATGCGGTAAATACCCGTAAAGCAGAGCGCCTTGGAAGCGAAAAGGGGCATGGCATCCGCGCCGAAGTATTTTTTCATAGAGTTTACGTAAACGGCGCAATTTTCGCGGAGCTTGTCCTCGTCCAGCACGAAAAGAGCCGTGCCGTATTTTTTTGCAAGCTCAACCGTGTCGTGCCCAGCAATGGCGAGGTGCCCCTGCGTGTTTACAGTAAGGTTGGAGTAAAGCATTTTTATCTGTACCTTTCGTTTTGTGAGGCTTATTTTCTTACCATATCCTTGATGTTATAAAGGCCCGCTTCCTTGCCGCAGATAAATCTTGCGGCGGCTACAGCACCTTCGGCAAAGAGCGCGCGCGTGTGCGCCTCGTGCTTGAGCGTTATCGTCTGCGATTCCGTGGATATGATAACCTCGTGGATACCTACAATATTGCCGCAGCGGATTGCGTTTATGCCAATATCGTCTTTTTCTCTTTTCTTCATACCGCTTCTGCCGAGCACAAAGTTTGCCTGCGGGCGGTTCGTTTTAATTTCGTTGGCAATAAGAAGCGCCGTGCCGCTGGGGGCATCGAGCTTGTTTTTGTGGTGTGTTTCCACGATTTCAATGTCTGCATCCTTCATAATGCGCGCCGCTTCAGCCGCAAAAGCCGCAAGCACAGCAACGCCTATAGACATATTGCCCGAAGCGAAAACAGGCAGCGATTCCGCCGTTTCGCGGATAGCCGCGTTTTCCTCCTCTGTGCAGCCCGTCGTGGCGATAATGGCGGGGATACCGCGCTTTTTCGCATAGGCAAGCACTGCGGGCACTGCCGCGTGGTGGGAGAAATCTATAATAACGTCTGCCTCGCCTGCAAAGGCGTCGAGGCTTGTAAGCACTTCTGCGCCGTCGCCGTTTATATCAACGAGGGCGGCAAGCGCCATATCTTCGCTTTCGGTAACAAAACGGGTAACCTCCTTACCCATTCTGCCGAGAGCGCCGTGAACAATAACTTTTATCATTTTTGCCTCCGATTATACGTTCAAGCCGTATTCTCTCATAACGGAAAGCATTTTTTCATAGGGTTCGCCTTCCATGGGAACAAGCGGGCCGCGAACAAAGTTTTCGCAGTAGCCAAGCGCCGCCATAGCCGCTTTTACGGGAATAGGGTTAACGTCGGAGAACATAGCTTTCGTGATCTTGTGGAGATAGAACTGCATTGCCGCAGCACCCTTTACGTCGCCTGCGAAATATCTGTCGCACATGGCAACCATCGCTTCTGGCATGACGTTGGAAACAACGGAAATAACACCCTTGCCGCCGAGCGACATAAGCGGAACTACCTGGTCGTCGTTACCGGAGTAAAGGTCGAGCTTATCGCCTACAAGCGTCATCGTTTCTACGATTTTTTCAAGGTTGCCGTTTGCTTCCTTTATACCCACGATGTTTTCGTGCTCTGCGAGCTTCGCGTAAGTAGCGGGCTCTATGTTCACGCCTGTGCGCGAGGGTACGTTGTAAAGAATTATGGGCTTATCGCTTGCATCTGCCACGTCGTTGTAAAGCTTGATAAGGCCCTTCTGGCTTGTTTTGTTGTAGTAAGGTGTTACAACGAGAAGCGCGTCTGCGCCAACCTTGCAGGATTCGCGCGCAAGATCAAGCCCGTGTGCGCTGTCGTTGCTGCCGGCGCCCGCAATAACGGGAATTCTGCCGCCTACTTTTTCCACAGCGTATTCAATAGCACCGATGTGGTCTTTATCGTTGAGCGTGGATGCTTCGCCCGTTGTGCCGCAGATAACAAGAGCGTTTACGCCTCTTTTAATCTGGTCTTCAATGAGCTTGCCGAACTGCGCGTAGTTTACGCCTTTCTCATCGAGGGGGGTGATAAGCGCTGTTGCAACGCCTTTGAACACTGTTTTCTTTTCCATATTTTCTACCTTCCTTTGGTCTTATATTTAAGATTGAAATTTATTTACAACAAGAAAAAAATAGCCGACGGAAGTCAGCTATCATAAAATCAAAATACGGGCAAAATGCTTCCGTGTTTTCATATTAATAGCTCTCCGCAAATATGCGACAATTCGGCGGATGTTATTCCGCAGAACCGGAAACGGCATACCGTATAAACCGCCCCTCGGCACCGACCCCTTTTGCGCGGCTCGGTATACGGATACCGTTTTTTCAGCCTCGCTACTCATAATCAAGTGCGCCTCTATTATTTGATAAATTATTATATCACGCAAGGAACGCTTCTGTCAATATTTTTGCAAAATAAAAATCAAGAAAAAATAAGATTTTTTGCAAAAAACTCTCACTATATTTACTTTCAAACGAAAGCCTGTTATAATTTCATTGCAGTAATTTTTTCGGAGGTTTACCGTGATAACACAAAAAATATGGGATAAAACCGAGCAAAGCGAATATTCTCTTATGCGAATACCGGGTATACTCGTAAATTCGCGCGGAGAAATTATAACGTGGTGCGAAGCGCGCAGAAGCGCGGGCGATTGGGCGCATATGGATATTCTTATGCGCAAAAGCAAGGACGGCGGCAAAACCTTTTCCGCGCCGCAGGTGCTTGCACGCGGCACAGGCGAGCACCCAACCGTAAATAACCCCGTTATGGCAGAGGATGCGCGCGGCGTGCTTCATTTCCTTTACTGCGAGGATTATGGAATTAACGGCGGCAGAATACTGCACAGAGAAAGCGCAGATTTTGGAATAACATGGGGCACACCCGAGGATATAACCCCCGCGACCTTGCCCGAATACAGAAATGTTTTCGCGCTCGGCCCGGGGCACGGCATATGCACGAAAAGCGGTGCGCTTGCCTTTCCCTTCTGGCTCGTGCCGAAAAGGTTCGGCAAACCCGAAAAAGCGCACGCGCCAAGCGAAGTCGGCGTGCTTTATAGCTATGATAGCGGCAAAACGTGGCAGAAAAGCCCGCTTCTGCCCGCGTGCGAAGGCATAGTTTCGCCAAACGAAACCGTGGCAGCAGAACTGCCTTCGGGAAATATTTACCTTGCCATACGCCAGAACGCACCTGCGCGGGCATATGCAATTCTGGAAAAAGATTTTTCATCGTTCGCAGAGTACGCGCCCGCAGAGGGCTTGACGGACCCCGTTTGCTTCGGCTCTGCTTTGGCGCTTGGCGAAAGCCTGCTTTTCGTCAATTGCGCAAGCGCGGAAAAGCGCGAAAACCTTACCTTACGCAGAAGCGAGAACGGCGGAAAAACGTGGCAGAAAAGCCTGACTGTTGACAAAGCGCGCGGCGGATACGCCGACCTTGCCGCAGATGCAAAGGCAGGCAAAATATACGTGCTTTACGAAAGCAATTGGGGCGCGGAGCTTTACCTTGCCACGATAGATATAAATGAAATATGAGGCAACAGAAAAAGGAGGCTTGAAAGCCTCCTTTTTTCGTTTTTCACAGCAAGGAAACGTCGCCGTCGGTGCAATGCACGGTTACAGCTCCCTTTAAATTGAATTTTCTTATAGCGCCCCATTCCTCCACGGTGCCGCCGTAATAAATATCCGTAAGATGCGGGCATTCGGCAAGCGCATTTTGCCCTATTGATGTTATGCCTTTTGGCAAAGTAATGCTTTTAAGCGAACGGCAAGAGTAAAAAGCGTTTGCGCCAACCTCCGTTACACCTTCGTGAATAACCACACTTTCAAGCGCGGCGCAGTTCGCGAAAGCAAAACTGGGTATAGCCTTCACCCCTTTTGGAATTTCAAAGCTTTTAAGCGCTGTGGAAATAAACACACCCCAATCTATTCCGGTTATTTCCGTTTCAAGCACGACCTCTTCAAGCTTTTCGCAGTTTGCAAAAGCATTCTGCGGTATTATCGCCTGTTTGCACGCCCAAGTTACCTTTTCAAGGTTCGTACAATATGAAAAAGGCTCACTTCCCACGGTTTCTATAAAAGAAGGAAGTGTATATTCAGTTATAACTGTGTTATAGGAAAAAGCGCGATTACCTATATGCAGAATACTGCCATCATTTGGCAGCGGAGCAGCATCGTTCTGCCACACGAGCGTTTTCGTGGCTTTTTCCACTATACGGTGCGCCGTTATATCGTAGGTTTCATTTTTTCCCTCTGCCGAAAGCGAAAGCTTTTCGCAGCCCGCAAAGGAATTCTCCGTTATCTTATTTACGCTTGCGGGAATCGCAAGCGTTTCAAGCGATTTGCAAAATGAAAATGAATCACCGCCGATTGTGTTAAGCCCTTTCGGGAAAGTGACCGATTTTAAGCTTTCGCAACTATGGAAAACGAAGGAAACCGCCGTGGGAAAATCTTCAATAAGAGATTTTATTCCGCCCTCAAACACCACACTTTCAAGCGCCTTGCAATCCATAAAAGTAGCACTGAGGGTATGCCTTGTTCCCATCACGTCGCCCTCTATAACGGCGGTTTTCAGGTTATCGCAGCCCATGCAAGCGTATTCGTCAAATACGGTAAGCTCGCCCCTGAACGTAATTTCCGTAATAGAATCACAATCGGCAAATGCGCTCACGCCAACATTTTCAAGGCTTTTGGGCAGAATTATTTCCTCGGCGTTGAAGCATTCAAAGAAAGCTTCGTCCTCTATCGTTTTAATCCCCTCGGGAATATAAATGTATTTGAGGTTTTTCGCGCCGATAAACGCTCTTTCCCTTATAACCGTAACGGGCTTGCCCTCGTACGTTTCGGGTATGATAAGGCGTGCAGGGAGCTCGGTTATCCATTTCGCCCCCACGCTGTACGTGCCGTCATCAAGCAAGCGGAACTTAAGATATTCTGCGCTCGTAGGCTCGGGCGCACCGCAAACGCCGCAAACACCTCCTGCGTAAACGTGCCCGCGCCCCGTAAGTGCACAATCGGGCGGCGCCGTTGTGCCCGCAGTCGCTTGCGTACCCGTTGTGCTGTCTGTGCCCGTCGTTTCCGCCGTGCTGCCCGCGGTCGCCTGCGTGCCCGCAGTGCCAGTGTTACCCCCGCCGAGCGTAAGCGCCAGAATAAGCGCGGCAAGCAAAACTGCCGCTATAACAGAAGAAATTATAATTATTTTTTTCATAATAAAAACCTCTTTAAATATAAAGCTTTAAATCACCATCGGTGCAATGCACGGTAACAGCGCCCCTGAAGCTTCCCTTTATAGCCTCCCACTCTTCCTTTGTGCCGTCAAAATATATGTCGCTTAGCCTGGGGCACTCCATAAGGAAATTGGACATAGAGGTAACTGCTTTGGAAACACTGACTTTCTTTAAATTCCGGCACTCGTTGAAAGAAGAGCTGAGCATGGTGCAGGAAGTATAAATATCTATTTCGGCAAGGCTATCGCACCTTATGAAAGAAAACATCATAATCTCTGCCGTTTTGGGAAGCTCTATGCTTTCAAGCGACGCGCAATCTGTAAAAGACATATTGAGGTTATCCATATCCTCGGGGAACACAACTCTTTTTAAATTTTCACACTCCACAAAGCTGCTTCTTATCGTTCTCGCGTTTTCGGGGAATACTACCTCTGTAATTGTGGGGCAGAAGCAGAACGAGCCTACAATACTTCTTGCATTTTTCATTTTAATCTCGGCAAAACCCGAGCAAGAGTTGAACGAATTTGTAATCGTTCGCACGTTCTGAATGTCAATATTTTTAAGAGAATCGCAATTATTGAAAGCGTTGCTCATTATTCTTACGCTTTCGGGAACGTTCCATACGGTGAGGCTTGCGCAACCGTTGAAGGAGGATACTTCTTCGAGCCCCTCAGGCCATATTATTTCGGTGAGAGAAACACAGTTATCGAACGAGGTCGCGTTAATTTTAGTAACAGCGCCAAGGTCTGCTTTTACAAGGTTTTCAAGCCCCTTGAACGCGCCTTCGGGTATTTCCTTTATATTATCGGAAATTACAATGCTTTCAAGGCTTTTGCAATCTGCAAAGGCGTTTTCGCCTATACTTTCTACGTAATCGGGTATTACGTATTCTTTAACCCCCGCTTTTTCAAGGAATTTAAAATTTTCTATACGCGTAACGCTTCCGTCTGTGGGTATATCCTCGGCGTTTTCGCAATAGATAAGCGATTTGGTTTTCTTTTCTATAATGCATGTGCCCCTCGTTTCATAAAATTCATTATCTTCCTCCAGCGTGACGCTTATATCGCCGCACCCAAGGAAAGCACCCGCTTGTATAAGCCTTGTTTTCTTTGGGAGTGTAAGCGTTTTCAAGGAAGTACAGTTTTCGAACACAAGATCGTAAATGCTCACTGCGTTTTCACCGAGATTCACGTTTTCAAGAGCCGTGCAATCCTTAAAGCAATTTTTGCCTAATGAAAGATACGAATCACCGTATGCCACCACGGTTGTAAGTTTATTGCATCCATTAAAAGCATTGCTATGTATGCCGCAGGTATTATTGATGTATAGATATACGTTCTCAAGCTCTGTACAATCGGCAAAAGCGCTATCCCAAATAGTATTAAGCTCATAACTTAAAGATATGA
>JAFTNI010000131.1 GCA_017451975.1 Clostridia bacterium | reverse complement strand
TTACAAATCAGCTGCTCTGCCATTGAGCCACACCAGCTTATTTTGTTACCGCCAAGGCGCTTTGCCCTCGCGACGGTAACAAGTATATCACATTACTTTTTATTTGTCAATACCTTTTTTGAATTTTTTTAATTATTTTTTGCATAAATTTTTATGCTTTCAAGTGCGGGTGTATTTTCAAAATCGAAAATGGTTTCAAACGATTCATCTGCATAGTATGTTACATTTTCTTCGCCGTCAAAACCGATGTAAACGCCCTTCGGGAGCTTATACGCGCTCTCTTTTCCGTTTTCATAAATTACTTTTACGCTAACTGTTTCGCCCGCTTCGGGCACGTTTTCAAAAATATTTTTCTGAACTTCGTCAAAATATTCGAATTTTCTTTCCGCTATTTTTTCAGTAGTGCCGTCGGCGCGCTCAATGCGGTATTCTATGCCGAGGTAATAATCGGTATTTTCCATAAGACGGTATTCGGAAACTATTTTGTCCGTTTCCGTCACGCCGAAGCCTGCAAGCTCTGCCGCCATGAGAGGCGTTACCTTAACGTAATATTCAACCTCTGTACCCGCTTCGGTCTTTTTGGAATTTTTCTGGAATTTTGCTCCGTCATCAAGCGGATGCGCGCGCTCGGCATAATCGCCGATAAAATCGAAATACGTGCGGTTATTCGTCTGAAGCACTGCGTACGTTTTGCCGCCCGTAACGGCATAAAGGTTTTCCCCGTAACCGTAGAAGGTGTAGCCCTCGTAGCTTTCGCAAACGTTATAAGCGCCGCCCTCGCCTATGTCAACGTAGATGGAATATTCAAAATCCTTTTCGCCGTTTTTATAATACGTCACGGTTTCCCTGTAGGCATCGTATTCATCGAAAACGTTCACGGTGTAGTTATCCATCGCCAGAATGTAGTAAGGCACAGAGGGGCCTACACCGCAGGAAGCAAGCACTGCCAAGGAAAGCGCAAGCGTAAGTATCGCTGAAATTATTTTTTTCATAATCTTTTGCCCTTTTCTTAAATATTTGTACTTTATATTATAATATTTATCCCACGACGTGTCAAGCGGATATACGCTTTGTTTATATTTATTTTACAAAAAATATCCACCCGTAAAAAGGTGGACTCCGAGATTTTTTGTTTTTCCGTAGGGACCGGCATCCCCGAAGGTCCTTTTTTGTATAGAAAGAAGCCGCCTCGTTTGCCGAAAACAGCATCGGGGCGGCTTCTTTGCGTTCAGTTCTGCTTTTGTACGCTCTTGTATTCGTCGTAGAATTTGTAATAGGGGCATTCCTTCGTGTTGCCCTGCATAAAGCGTATCTGCTCATCCTCGTCGAGCGACATAGTGCAGCCGTAGCTTTCCGTATATTCGTCGTAATCGTAGTATTCGCAGGATTCACATTTCAGCGCCATATTTCCCCTCCGCTTAAATATATTCGCGCAGGCGGAATTCCACGCCGATATCCTCGGCAATGCCGCGGCAAAGCTCTATATCCTCGGGGGTTATCGTCGTATCCACAACGGAAAGCACCACGCGCGGCACATAGTTTTTCACGTTTGCCGCAAAATCTATTATTGCCATATGCGCTCGCCCGCCAAACTTCGGCAAGCACATTTCTTTATAAACCTTCGGGTCGGATGTGTTAAGGCTTATTGAAATCACGTCGAAAAGGCCTTCAAATTCCGGGGCGGTATCTCTTTCGTTTATAAGGTCGCTATGGCCGTTTGTGTTGAGTCTTATCTGAATATTGCTTTTTTCGCGTATCATGCGGCAAAGCACAAGCATATCGGCAAGCCTTTCCGTCGGCTCTCCGTAGCCGCAGAAAACTATTTCCGAAAAAGCGGAAAGGTCGCGCGAGAAAATGCTTTCGGCAATTTCCTCTCTCGTAGGCTCGCGGTCGAGCCAGAGGTTGCCGTAAATCGTGTCGCCATGGCTTCTTACGCAGAAATCGCAGGCATTGGAGCAGCGGTTCGTCATATTTACGTAAAGCCCGCTTCCGTGAACGTATGTTATAATCATTTCTTTTCCCTCTTTAAAATTTATTAGTCGTGCAAGCCCTTTGCGCGCAAAAGCGCGAGTATTACATCGGGGTTATTGCAGGTTACGGCGCAAGCGCCGTTTGCTATAGCCTTATCGAGCGTTTCTTCGTCCTTTACGCCCGCGCCTACCCAAGGCTCCACGCCGCGCAAGCGCAGATAATCGTATGCCTTCGGGTTATTCGTGAAAAGGCAAGCGCAATGCGCGTAGGAGTACGGGTCTATTTTGCACTCTCCCAAGTATTCCTGTGGGTAGTAAACGTGCTGCTTATATTTAGCTCCGTATTTTTCGTGAACGTATTCGTTCAGCTTGCCGTTCCACGAGTTTATAACGCATCTTTCTGTAAAGCCGTATTCATCGAGCATGGCAAGCGCTTTATCGCAAGCCTCGTATGCTCGCGCCTCTCTGCCCTCCGTGGGGTATTCCTTAAGCTCTATATCGAGCGTGAGCGCGGGGTAGCCCTTGCAAAGCTCCAAAAGCTCGCGCAGCGTGGGAATCCTTGCGCCCGCAAACTCTGCACCTTTTTTCACGCCTGCATCGAGCCCTTTAAGCTCCGCAAGAGTGTATTCGCAAACCTTGCCCGTGCCGCACGTCGTGCGGTCGACGCACTCGTCGTGGATAAGCACAAGCTCGCCGTCGGCGCTCATGCGCACGTCGGTTTCTATTTCGTCAACGCCCGCATCAAGCGCGGCGCGGAAGGCCTCCATCGTGTTCTCGGGGTACTTTTCCGAAAAACCGCGGTGCGCGGCTACACGCATATATTTTGTACTCATAATATTTTCCTCTTTTAAAAAATTTATATTTGGCATTATTCTACCACAGTTTTCTGCGCTTTGCAAGGAGAAAGACGATATTTTTGCGAAATACCCAAAACAAGCGCGTTTTTTTCTACGCCGCAAATTATTTACTTTTAAGCCGCGTTGTGATAAAATAAATTGAATGTTTTCATTCAAACAGGATATTTCAGGAGAAACAATTATTATGGATATTATCGCAAAGCTCGCAGAAGAGCTTTCTATAAAGCAATCGCAGATAGAAGCCGCAGTCGGTCTTATCGACGAAGGCAATACAATCCCCTTTATCGCCCGT
This sequence comes from Clostridia bacterium, assembly GCA_017451975.1. Taxonomy (GTDB): domain Bacteria; phylum Bacillota; class Clostridia; order Oscillospirales; family CAG-272; genus UMGS731. Next base: position 6,704 of record JAFTNI010000131.1, on the reverse strand, counting down.
TACCGCAAGGAGGTCACGGGGTCGCTCGACGACGAGCAGCTCCGCGCCCTGAGCGAGCGCCTTACCTACCTTCGAAACCTTGAAAAGCGCAAGGAGGAGGTACGCGCCGCTATTGTGGAGCAAGGCAAAATGACGGAGGAGATAGATTCAGCGCTTTCTGCCGCGGAAATTCTTGCAGAGGTTGAGGATATCTACCGCCCCTTCAAGCAGAAAAGAAAAACACGCGCCTCGCAAGCGCGCGAGCGCGGTCTTGCCCCGCTTGCCGAGCTTATAATGGCGCAGGAGGACTCCTACAGCCCCACTATAGAAGAAACGGCAGAAACCTTTGTAAATGAAGAAAAGGGCGTAAAGGACGCAAAATCTGCTATAGCGGGTGCGCTGGACATCATCGCCGAGGACATTTCCGATAACGCGGATTACCGCAAGGAGATCCGCGCTCTTACATATGAATACGGCTTCCTTTCCTCGAAAGCGGCAAAAGAGGAAAGCTCCGTTTACGATATGTACTACGATTACAACGAAAAGCTTTCGCTCGTTCCCTCCCACCGCGTGCTTGCCATAAACCGCGGCGAAAAAGAAGAATTTCTGAAGGCGAGCATTGATATTTCCGCAGATATCATACTCAATTACCTTTCCCGCGCCGTTATAACAAACGTGAAAAGCCCCGCTTACGGCAAGCTCCTCTTCGCCGTTTCCGATAGCTATTTCCGTCTTATCGCGCCCTCCATCGAGCGCGAAATTCGCTCCGACCTTTTCGACACGGCAAGCGAAGGCGCTATAAAGCTCTTTTCCCAGAACCTCAAGGGCTTGCTTATGCAAGCGCCCATAAAAGATAAAACCGTGCTTGGCCTCGACCCCGGCTACAGAACGGGCTGCAAGCTCGCCGTGGTAGACAAAACGGGCAAGGTGCTCGATACGGCGGTTATCTACCCCACGAAGCCGCAGGAGCGCAAGGAAGAAGCCGCAAAGGTTGTTAAACGCCTTATAAAGAAATACGGTGTTGACGTTATTTCCATCGGTAACGGCACTGCCTCCAAGGAAAGCGAAATTTTCATTTCCGACGTGCTTCGCGAGCTTGGCGGAGATACGAAATATATCATTACCAGCGAGGCGGGCGCTTCCGTTTACTCCGCTTCCAAGCTCGGTGCCGAGGAATTCCCCGATTTCGACGTTACGCAAAGAAGCGCGGTTTCCATCGCGCGAAGAATACAGGATGCGCTTGCAGAGCTTGTTAAGATAGACCCGAAATCCATAGGCGTAGGTCAGTACCAGCACGATATGAAGGAAGCTCGCCTTGACGAAGCGCTTTCGGGCGTTGTTGAAGATTGCGTAAACGCAGTAGGCGTAGACGTAAATACGGCTTCCTATTCCCTGCTTGAGCATATTGCCGGCATTAACGCCACGGCTGCAAAGAACATCGTAAAATACCGCGAGGAAAACGGCGAGTTCACAAATCGTGCGCAAATTCTTAAGGTTCCGAAAATAGGCGCGAAGGCGTACCAGCAGTGCGCGGGCTTCCTGCGCGTGCCCGGCTCCACCGAAATACTCGATAACACGGGCATTCACCCCGAATCTTATAAAATCGCAAAGAAAATCATTACAAAATTCGGCTATACGGCAGAAGACGTTAAGAACTTCCGCCTTAAAGGGCTTGAAAAAACCGTTGATATATATGGCTTTGCAAAGGTTGCCGAGGAGCTTGAGGCGGGCGAACCCACCGTGCGCGATATTGTAAAGGAGCTTGAAAAGCCCGGCCGCGATATACGCGAAAGCCTGCCTATGCCCGAGCTTCGCAGCGATATTCTCGATATGAACGACCTTCAGGTCGGCATGGTGCTCGACGGCGTTGTGCGCAACGTAATAGACTTCGGCGCGTTTGTCGATATCGGAGTTCACCAGGACGGCCTTGTGCATATCTCAGAAATATGCCAGAAGTACATAAAGCACCCGAGCGAGGCGCTTTCCGTAGGCGATCGCGTGCGTGTAAAAGTCAAAACAATCGATAAAAACAAGGGCAGAATAGGCCTTACCATGAAGGGAATATGAGCTTCTAATAAATTAGAAAATTGGTCTTTTTGACTACCCAACGGGCGCGAAAAAGCTGATTTTGTACATTGTACACAAATAAATTTTTAAAAAATTGGGTAATAAACATCTTTCAAAATTTGCATTTATTTGTTATAATATTAAATGTAAACAACCGTGCAATTTTCATAAATTATTGCACAACGCATTTTAACCTTTAAAACCGCGGGAAAGGCTTCCCGTATAATATCCCTCTCATCGGCGGCTGGGAGGTCTAAAAATTCTATATTTCTTATTGTCGCCGAGAATGGAGTCTTTATTTATGGCAAGCTTATCACTCAGACACATCTACAAAAAATACCCCGGCGGTGTTACAGCCGTTTCCGACTTCTGCCTTGAGATCAAAGATACAGAGTTCATCGTATTCGTTGGTCCTTCCGGTTGCGGTAAATCCACAACACTTCGAATGGTAGCAGGTCTTGAAGAAATTTCCGAAGGCGAACTCTACATCGGCGACCGTCTTGTAAACGACGTTGCTCCTAAAGATCGCGATATCGCGATGGTTTTCCAGAACTACGCTCTTTACCCTCACATGACAGTTTTCGATAACATGGCATTCGGTCTTAAGCTCCGCAAAGTTCCGAAGGAAACAATCAAACGCAAAGTTGAAGAAGCTGCTCGTATCCTCGATATCTCTCACCTTCTCGACAGATACCCCAAGGCTATGTCCGGTGGTCAGAAACAGCGTGTTGCTCTCGGCCGTGCTATCGTACGTGACCCCAAAGTGTTCCTTCTTGACGAACCGCTTTCCAACCTTGACGCTAAACTCCGTGCAGCGATGAGAACTGAGATCACAAAGCTTCACAACACACTCGGCACAACGTTCATCTACGTAACGCATGACCAGGTAGAAGCTATGACGATGGCTACTCGTATCGTTGTTATGAAAGACGGTATCATCCAGCAGGTTGATACACCTCAGAACCTCTACGACCTCCCCTGCAACGTATTCGTAGCAGGCTTTATCGGCACACCTCAGATGAACTTCATCAACTGCAAGCTTGAAAGAATGAACGGCGGCGTTTACCTCGTATTCGGCGAAGTTAAAGTTAAACTCAACGAAGGCAAGGCTAACCTCCCCGAACTTCAGGAATACATCGGCAAAGAAGTTATCGTTGGTGTTCGTCCCGAAGCTATTCTCGATACACCCGCTCAGATCGCAGCACTTAAAGAATCCTCCTTCGACGTTCACGTTGACGTTACAGAGCTTATGGGTTCTGAAATCCTTCTCTACCTCGTTGCTAACAAAGTTATCATCGACGAAGCAGAAAAGAAGAAGAAAAACATCGTTATCGACCGTTCCGGCGAAGTTAACCTTGTTGCTCGTGTATCTCCTCGCTCCACAGCTCGCGGCGGCGACGTTATCACAGTTGCTATGGATACAGAACGCATCCACATCTTCGATAAAGACACAGAAAAGTGCATCTGCCACTAATCTTACATATGTCAATAACAGACCCCGAGGCTTTCGCCTCGGGGTTATTTTTCTGTTAAGATTCAATTTTCATATATCCGTCTTTTACCCAGCCGAGCTTTCTGAATATTTCATTGAAAATAAAGGAAAGCACTGCGGGAAGAACGAAGCAAACAAGTACAAGACCTACCCAATGGAGCGCCGTAACCTCGCCGGGGTAACCGTTTTCGGGCGAGAGCCAGCCAAGCACCATGCCTATAGGGCCGAGCAAGCCGCAAGTGCCCATGCCGGAGTTTATAGCCGCGCCGTACATTCTGAGTTCAAATACGCAAACTGCAAGCGGGCCCGTGATAGCCGATGCAAGTGTGGGTGCAAGCCATATCTGCGGGTGGCGGATAATGTTCGGCATCTGGAGCATGCTTGTGCCGATGCCCTGGGAAAGAACGCCGCCCCAGCGGTTTTCGCGGAAGCTTATTACGGCAAAGCCGACCATCTGCGCGCAGCAGCCCGCAACAGCGGCCGCTCCCGCTATGGCAAGACCTTCAGAGCCGCCTATAGCCGCCGCACTGCCCGTGAGCACAAGCCCCGCGCAAATAGCTGCGCTGGAAATAGGAAGCGTAAGGCATATGCCTATAACGACGGAAACGAGAATGCCCGTTACAAGCGGAGCCTGGAGCGCCGCCCATCCGATAAATTTGCTTATGTAGCCAACGAGTGTGCCAATATGAGGTGCAAGAAGTATTGCAAGCAAGCCACCTGTGAATATTGTTACAAAAGGTGTTACGATAATGTCAACCTTGGTTTTTTTGGAAACCAACATACCGATTTCTACGGCGATTATTGCAATGATGAATACAGCGAGAGGACCGCCCGCGCCGCCGAGCGAGTTTGCGGCATAGCCTACAGAAGCCGCAGAAAACATTACTAGAGGATGAGCTTTGAGAGAAAATGCGATTGCCGCCGCCATAGCGGGGCCTGCCATTGCCTGAGCATATTTGCCTATATCCGACATAATGCCGAGGTGAGGAATCATACCAATAGCATTGAAAATCGTTCCTATAAGCAAGGAAGCAAACAAGCCAAGCGCCATTGCGCCCATGGCATCAATAAAATAACGTTTCAGATATTTTTTAACAGTTTCCATTTTTATCTCCTTATTTTTAAATTTATTGCCAAATAGTATATCACAAAATTTATCATCAATCAAGAGGTTTTGTAAAGAAAATTTATTTTTTCGCTAAAATTATGCAAAAAAGCCTTCGGAAACTAAAAAATAAATTTCCAAAGGCTTTTTTTATTCTCAAGATATGACCAGCTCTTCCATATAATCTATAATTTCGTTTGCGTCCTCAAACCTTTCGTTTCTGCCGTCTGCACCGAAAACGCCTGCGATATATTCCCTGCCGTCCTCAAAGGAAAACGAGAACACAAGCGAATATTCCCCGCTTATAGAGCCCGTTTTAAGCCCCTTTGCGTGCGGCGAATAATATTTGCTTTCGGGGTCCAAAAGCTTATTTGTGCTCACCCAAGTGTTTTTCTCGCCGCTTGCATAAACAACGTCTGCACTGTACACACGCGCATATTTTGCTATTATCGGGTTTTCCATAGCGGCTTTGGCTATTAGCGCCGCATCCTCTGTGGTGGTATAGTGCATCTCGCCCGCGTATCCGTCGGGAACGGTTAGAGCCGTGCCGCAAAGCCCCATTTGCTTCGCATAAGCGTTTAAACCGCTTATAAACACATCAAGCGCCTCCATAGCAGAAATATCCTTTCCGCTTATTTCGCGCCCCACAGCCGCCGCCAGAACGTACGCGGCATCATTGCCCGATGGCAAAAGCATTCCTTCAACAAGCATTTCCACCGTCAGCCTATGCCCCTTTTTTATATACGCCACAGACGAGCCGGGCTTTACAAAATCAAGCTCTTCTCCCGCCGTTACAACCTCATTTTCAGGCAGCACGGAAAGCGCAAAAAGCGCGGTTACAAGCTTTGAGGTGCTACCGGGGTAAACCACCTTTTTCTCACCTTTTGTGAAAATAAAGCAACCGTTCTGAACATCATATATAAATCCCTGCGGCGATTTTATGCCTATATCGTGCATTTTATCGCTGTATGCAATAGCGTATACGCTGCCATCGCCATGCAAAACGGCATCGGCGCGCCCGTCACCACAGGAAACAACAGTTAAAATCATCAAAAAAGCGCAAAACAGCGCCGCAACTTTTATTTTTTTCAATATAAAAACTCCTTGCATTTTATATGTAAATATTGTAGCATATTTACGCATAAAAGGCAAGGAGTTAAAGTTTAAGATTTTATTAATTATTTGGAAAATTCCACATTCGCAGCTGCTCTGTTGCACTGACTGAATCTTTCCAAGCACCTTTTTTATCTGAAAACTCAGCCCAGCGCTCAGCTTCTTTTTTATTTAAAGAAAATTGTTCCATATCTCCGCTTTTCAAATATATTTCGGCTCGTCTGGCATATATCCGCCAAAGCCAAATATCATATTCAAACATATTAATTAATTTTTCAGACAAATCTAAAGCTTCTAATGTATTATAATCATATAATTCACTCAAAAAAGAATCTAATTTTTTCTTCAGAACAGTCCTCTTGTGATTTTCAAGAGCCTCCCCCTCCAAAATTTTTTTAAGAAGATTATCTTTTTCTTTGCATTTATAAGCGAGAGCGAAAGCCTCATCCTTCTCCCCCAGAAGAAACAAAAGCTCTGCTAAATATGATTTATAAATATCATCTTCGGGAAACTTTCTGCAAAGTTGGCGGTAATGTCTTGTAGAAAGGCGAAGATAATATTCATTTTTTCCATCTGTAGCGAGGATATACTCGTCATGCGCGCGGCGGGAAAGCCATATTTTATCCTCAGGAAATTCACGCAAAGCTTCTTCGGAAACGGCTAAAGTTGCTTTTTCGCCCAATCGAAGAGCTTGCTGAAATTTTTCCTCAAGTTCATTTTTTCTGTTTCCGCCCAGCAAACTGTCTACACCAACTCCCAGTAGTTCACAAAGCGGTAAAAGCACAGATATATCTGGCAAAGAAATTTCTTTTTCCCACTTCGAAACAGCTTGTGCAGATACGCCTAATTTTTCAGAAAGCTCCTCCTGCGTAAGTTTCTTCTCTTTTCGCAAATCTCGTATTTTTTTGCCGATTTCCTTCATTTTAATTTTCTCCTTAACCGTTATAT
>JAFTNI010000011.1 GCA_017451975.1 Clostridia bacterium | reverse complement strand
GTTGCAGTGTAAACGTAGTAATCGTCCAAGTCGAACATTTTTGTTTCTTTAAGAAGAACGCTGTGGCCGAAGAGTGCTACGAACTCTTTGCCGTCTGCTTTGTAATCGTAAACTTCTTTGAGGTCATAATCGTAAATTTTGCCGTTCAATACGATGTATTTTTCGTTATGATATGCTGCTTTGAAAACATCGCTGTCGAGAACGGAGATAACTTTGCCCTTGCTGTTGATAAGGTAAGAATCGCCGCTGTGAGCTTTGTAAATGAAGCGATCGTTTGCGATCTGTTCACATTCGAAAAGCGGGATTTCGGGGGAAATCTCAAGCGCTATGCTTGCATCGCTGCCCTTGAGGCAAACAATCTTCATGGATGTGGAGGATGTAACAACCTTGCGGTCTTCTATGGGGGAGATGAACGTGATGTTCTTTACGTCTTCGGGGAAGAAATTATCTACACCGTCATTATTGATGATATTGTTTGCAAAATCACTTTCGGAAACGATATAGTCGAGCTTAACTTTTTTCTCTTTACCTGTTTCTGTATCGATTACAAGGCTTGTGAGGTTGCATTTTGTGCCGCTCATTACGAAATCGTATTTTGTTTCTGTATCGGGGAGCATTTCCATAAACTGAACGAGCACCTTGTTTTCTTCAAGAAGAACCATAGAGGTTGTAACAGCTGTGCTGTAGGGAACTTCCCAGAAGAATACGTTTTCGAGGTCGTTATCGTATACGTAGATGGAAGCGGAACCACCCATAGTGGAATTGAAATCATAGTAGTGGGATTCTGTTTTGATTTCGAAAGAGGGTATATCGCCGAAGAAGGGGTTGGAAACTACAGTAGATACCGCGCCTTTTTCAGATACACGGTAGATTTTGCCGTCGAACTGGAAGAGGTCTGCGGAAACTGTTACTGCATTGTACCAATATTCAAGTTCGGTAGAGCCGAGCTTTGTTGCAACGAGGTTGCCGTTTGCATCGTAAATCTTTGTGTAGAACTTGTATTCCTTGTTTTCATCTTCTTCAACTACGATGAGCATGGAATTGCCGTATACGCTGAATGTTCTGAAGTTTTCGATATAATCGTTATCGAAGGTGAGTATCCAGGAATCTGTTTCCGCGTTGTAGAATTTCAATTTGCTGGCATCTTTGTTTCTGAAAGCGAGTATTTGTGTTTCGTTTTCATATTCGCCGGGAACGTGCATGAAACCTTCGAGTGTGGGTATTTCGCTGATAGAACCGAGTGTGGGGTATTTGTCTTCATATTTGTTTTCGGAATAGAGCTCTTCGAAAGTCATGCTGCTTGCGCCGCAAGACGTGCAAAGAAGAACTACGCAAAGCAAAAGAGAAAACATAGCGGTAAGTCTTTTCATTGTGTGCCTCCTGAAGTTATATTTTATTTTTATAAGGTATTTATACCGATAACAAATTATATCAGTTTCGCGAAAAAATGTCAATAATATTGAAAAGCGCACAAATAAAAACTACTTTTTAGACAAAAAAACCAAGAAAACAGCATTTTTTTTGTAACATATGACGTGTAAAAAATGACCTGAAAAGCAGAGTGGGGCTTTGGTTAAAGAAGAAGCAAATGCTGTTGCCCGCAAAAATTACTTTTTGATATTGACTTGCGGTTGTTTATTTTATATAATAAAACTGTGAGCAACACTCACTTAATTCTAAATTTTATACAGAGGTAATTATTATGCTTTACCCAAAAAAAGAAACAGCGAAGCTCGATATGGAGCTTTTCCGAAGCCCCACGAAAGAATACCGCGCCGCGCCCTTCTGGGCTTGGAACTGCGAGCTTTCGAAAGAAACGCTTGAAAAGCAAATCGAGTTTATGAAGGAGATGGGCTTCGGCGGCTACTATATGCACACGCGCGTGGGCATGGCTACGAAATACCTTTCCGAGGAGTTTATGGAGCTTATCCGCGCTTGCATAGAAAAAGGCAAAGAGCAGGATATGTACGCTTACCTTTACGACGAGGACAGGTGGCCCTCCGGCACAGCGGGCGGATTTACCACGCTCGGCACACCCGAACACCTTCAGAAAATGCTTTTTTTCACATATACGCCTTATGATGACGGCACACTTTTGCTTGATTCCGACAAGGCAAAGGCAAAAGCGCCCAACAGCGAATATAAGCTTATTTCCTGCTACGATATCGAATTTGATGCGGAGCATCGACTTCTTTCCTATAAGCAGATAGATCTTGGCGACGAAGCAGAAGAAGGGCACGAAAAATGGTTTGCATATATGGAATACGGCGCTTATTGCGACACAATGCGCAAGGCGACGATAGATAAATTTATAAACATAACTCACGAGGCTTATAAAAAAGCCTGCGGCGAGGATTTTGGTGTAACCGCGCCGACAATTTTTACAGATGAGCCGAATATGCGCACGAAAAAGCCGCTTGAACGCGCGGCAGATAAAAAGGGCGCTACCTTGCCTTATACCGACGACCTCGGTGAAACTTTCGCGGCAAAATACGGCATAAGCCTGGAGGCGCATATGCCCGAGCTTATTTGGGAGCGCGCAGACGGCGAGCCTTCGCGCGTACGCTACCTTTTCCATGACCACACAACGGAGCGCTTCGCTTCCGCCTTTGCCGACAACATAGGCAAATGGTGCGATGAAAACGGAATTATATTCACGGGGCATATGCTGCACGAGGACAATCTCTACGGGCAGACACAGTGCATCGGCGAAGCGATGCGCCATTACCGCGGATTCAGGCTCCCCGGCATAGATATGCTTTGCGACTGGCGCGAGCTTAACACGGCGAAGCAGGCGCAGAGCGCGGCAAACCAATTTGGCAAAGAGGGCGTTATGAGCGAGCTCTACGGCGTTACAAATTGGGATTTTGATTTCCGCGGCCATAAGCTCCAAGGCGACTGGCAAGCGGCGCTCGGCGTAACACACCGTGTGCCCCACCTCTATTGGGTTTCCATGGGTGGCGAAGCGAAGCGAGATTACCCGGCATCTATAGGACATCAATCGCCATGGTACAAAGAATATAAGCATATAGAAGACCATTTTGCGCGCGTGAACGCTGTTATGACGCGCGGCAAGCCGAGCGTGCGCGTGGCGGTTGTGCACCCGATTGAATCGTATTGGCTCAACTTCGGCCCCGCCGACCAGACGGGCGCGAAGCGCTCTGCTATGGGCGACCGCTTCGAGGAGCTTACAAATTGGCTTCTTTTCGGCTTGCAGGATTTCGATTTTATTTCGGAATCGCTTCTGCCTATGCAATACCGCGAAACAGAAAGCGGCTTTGCTGTTGGCGAAATGAAATACGATGCGGTTATAGTGCCATATATGGAAACTATACGCTCCAGCACGCTAGAAGCGCTCGCCAAATTCCGCGCGCACGGCGGCAAGGTCATCTTCATGGGCGAGCTTCCCAAGTACGTTGATGCAGTTAAATCGGGCGAGGCGGCAGAGCTTGCGGAATGCTGCAATAAAATTGCGTGGTCGCAGGTGGCTGTGCTGGAAGCGCTTGAAAGCGAAAGATTTATAGATATAAGAAAGCCCGACGGCTATGCGCCAGAGGACGTTATTTACCGCTTGCGCGACGATGGCGAGCTCAAACACATTTTCATAAGCCACGTGAACAAGCTCGATTACGATACGGCGCCTATCACAGGAAACATAATAACGCTTGCGGGCGAATGGGCCGTTTGTGAATACGACACGATGAAGGGCGAAAAGCGACGCCTTGCCGTGAAATACAGCGGCGGCAAAACCGTGTTCTCTTGGGTTTGCACGGTGAGCGATTCGTTGCTTCTGGAGCTTACCCCCGGAAAGGATGCCGAAGAGGGCGGCTACGTTTACCGCGAGCCGCGCTTTACGAAGGCGGTGTACCCCGCGCACAAGGCAAGCTTTGCGCTTGAAGAACCCAACGTGCTTCTTCTCGACAGGGCAACGTACGCATGGAACGGCGGCGAGGAAAGCGAGCCGCTTGACGTGCTTAAAATAGACGAGTCACTTCAAGAAAAGCTTACGGGCAAGCCATATACAAGGCGCGGCAGACCTCAACCCTGGCAGATGCCGCTTGATAAGAACCCTAAAAACGAGGTTTTGCTCAAGTTTACGTTTGATTCCGAAATAGAATATGAAGGCGCGCACCTTGCGCTGGAATACCCCGAATTTTCTACGGTTACGTTCAACGGCGATGCCGTGCCGATGAATATAGACGGGCACTACGTTGACGATGCGATCGTTACCATTCCTTTGCCTAAAATCAAAAAGGGAGAAAACACGGTTCTTATAAATTTGCGCTACAGCAACGCAGATTCCGTAGAGGCGTGCTATGTTCTCGGTAACTTCGGCGTAGAGGTTCACGGCTACTACGCGACGGTGACATCTTTGCCCGAAAAGCTTTATTTTGAAGACGTTACACGCCAGAAGCTAGGCTTCTACGGCGGCAATATCAGATACAGCTTCAAAATAAACGGCGGCGGCAGAAAAACGCTTGAAATTTCAAAATACCGCGGCGCGGTTATAAAGGTATTCGTAGACGGCGAGGAAAAGGGATATATAGATTTCCCGCCGCACAGGCTTTCGTTCGGCGAGCTTGCAGAGGGTGAGCACACGGTAGAGCTCGTGCTCTACGGCAACAGAATGAACACCTTTGGTCAGCTCCATAAAACGAACGAGCACCTTGAGTGGACGGGCCCTGATTCCTGGCGCACGAAGGGAAGATTCTGGACAGATGAATATCAGCTCACTCGCTTCGGCATACTCACGGCGCCAAGATTGCTAGACGAGGAATAAAATATGGAAAGCCGAAGATACCTTTGCTGGGATGAGAATCTGATTGAAAATAACTCAGGTGCGCGCGTTTGCGCGCACCGACCCGAAAAAAAGAACCTCGCGCTTATCTGCGATAGCGAATGGGAAGGCCCGCATAACGGATATGCGAGCATTGTAGGGTTCGGCGAAACGTACAGAATGTACTACAGAGCCTGCACCATGCGCCAAAAAGCAGACGGATCTTTGCAGTATGCAAAAGGTGTTATCTGCATGGCGGAAAGCCGCGATGGGGGTATAACCTTCAAAAAGCCGAATATAGGCAAATATGAGTACAATGGCACGAAAAACAACAATATTATTTTCGACCGAGAGGGAGAGATAGATAATTTTTCTGTTTTTTACGATGAAAACCCCGCTTGCCCGAAGGAAGAGAAATTCAAGGCTCTTTCCGAAATAAACCTCGGGCACGAGCGCGGCGGCACGAAGCTTATATACTACGCGAGCGAAAACGGTATAGATTTCCGCGAAATGCGATACCTCGACGTTGCGGGCACATTCGATTCCTTCAATGTGACGTTTTGGGATGCGGAAACGGGCAAGTATTTCCTTTACTACCGCGCGTTTCATGGGAAAAACGGCGAAGATAAGCTTTCCTGGCGCGGTGTGAAAAAAGATGATATACGCGATATCCGCGTGGCGACGAGCGCGGATTTTCTTCACTGGGAAGTTCACGGGCGCATAACCTTTGCGCAGGGGCAGGAGGATTACCCTCTTTACACGAACCAGATAACGAAATACCGCCGCGCGGCAAGCACGTTTATCGGTTTCCCCGTGCGATATATCGACAGATGCGATGATGCCGAAAGCTTCCGCTTTATGCCGCTTGCCGACAGGCGCGGGAAAATAACGGAGCATTTCGGGCGCGAGGGCACGGCGCTTACCGATTGTGTTATTATGACATCGCAAGACGGGCTTGAATTCGACCGCCGCGACGAAGCTTTTATGACACCGGGCATGGAAAACCGCAATAATTGGTGGTACGGTAACTGTTACACTGTGTACGGTCTTTGCGAAACGGAAGCGGAGGAAGAGGGCGCGCCGAAGGAAATTTCCTTCTATATGGGCGAAAATTACCGCATTAAAAACGTGAATTTCCGCAGGTATACCGTTCGGCTCGATGGTTTTTTCTCCTGGCAAGCGCCATACAGCGACGCGGAAGTGCTTACAAAACCGCTTGCGTTAAGCGGGGAAGAGATGAGTCTGAACTTTTCTACCTCTGCAGTAGGCGGCATAAAGATCTATATCTGCGATGTGAACGGAGAGGAGCTTGAGGGCTACGAAAGCTACACCGTTTTCGGAAACAGCGTGGAAAGGCCCGTGGAATTTGCAAAGCCGCTTGCGGCTTTGGCAGGTGAAACGGTAAGGCTGAAGTTCAAAATGAAGGATGCGGAGATTTATTCATTTGTGATATAAATCAGCAAAGCGGATCATAAATGAAAAATTGGAGGTTATTATGCGTAAATGTGTTAGATGCAATATCGCAATGATTGAGAATTGTGGTATCAAAGTTAAAGGCGCAGCCTATGGCTTGGTGTTGACCGATGATGAAAACAAATGGTGGGGCGGAAGAATGGAACAACCTAAAGTAGCTATCTGCCCTAACTGCGGAGAAGTATCCATTTACTTGGAGAATGTAGAGAAATTAAACGGAAAATAAAAGATACATCTATAAATTCCAATTTATCACACAATAAAAACTCCCGATGGTCTTACACTATCGGGAGTTTTATATATTCAGTTCAATATTGCCACGCCCAAGTTGAGATAAGCCGCAAAGCTTACCCAAAGCAGATATGGGATTATAAGATAGCCCGCTGCCCTTGAAAGGCGCGAAAACAGCACGAGCGTTGCTATTATAAGAAGCCAAAGCACTATAAGCCACGCAAAAGAAAAATAGAAAAGTTTAAGGTTGAAAAAGAAAAGTGACCAAAAGAAATTGAAAATAAGCTGAAGTGCGTAAACCATTACGGATGTGTTTATATGCTTCTGCGCTCCGCCCGATGTTACTGCAAGGTAAGAGGCTATGCCCATCAGAGTATAGAGAATTGACCACACGACAGGGAAAAGCCAGCCGGGCGGCGAAAGCGGCGGCTGCTTCAAAGCAGAAAAATCTTCCATAGCGCCCATTGTTATAAAAGCCGAGGCCCCGCCTACAAGAAGCGGTATTGCTATGCAGATGATCAAGGTTTTCCATTTGATTTTCATATATTCACCTCAAAATAAATACTGTGATATTATTATTCATAGTATGGTGAGAATATGAACGTATTATGCAAAAAAACGCCCCGTTTAAGGAGCGTTTTTCTATTACTGACCAATTCATTCCGAGGTCCTTTCCTCGAGCGAAGGAGGTCGCGGCGGTAAATGTGCAGATTAAGTATATTTTTGAGTTAAAGCTTTATTTTTTCAAATCCGTTCGGCGTGAGCACGGAATATGAGGTGAAGCCCGCTTTTTTTATGATTTCCGCAGATTCGTTGAAGAAGAAATCGAGGTTATCGGGGTGGTGGGAATCGCTGTTTATAACGATCTCGCCGCCGAGCTTTTGAAGTAATTCCATCAAATGGAAAGCGGGGTAGGGCGTTTTGCGCCAACCGCGCGAAATACCGCCCGTATTTACCTCGAATCGCTTGCAATACTTGAAGGTTTCGCGCATTGCTTCTTCGGTTATGCCTTGCGGCTCTTTCTTCGGCTCTACGGTCGCTCCGTTGACCTCTGACGGGTTTTTCTTTTGGTAGAAGGTTTCTTCAAACCTTTGTGC
>JAFTNI010000130.1 GCA_017451975.1 Clostridia bacterium | reverse complement strand
ATCACCGTTCCTATCTGGGCTGTGGATGAGAAGGCTTATCCGGTAGAAATCTGGCTTTGTAAGCCGGGGGAAGAAGGCAGCGAGCTTTTGGCAGATAATATCTACCATACTCGAGTGAAACGTGAAGTTCAGGTAGCTTTCGTCTGTAGGCTCGGGAATAACGGGCGGCGCAGTTGTGCCCGCAGTCGCTTGCGTAACCGTTGTGCTGCCTGTGCCCGTCGTTTCCGCCGTGCTGCCCGTGGTCGCCTGCGTGCCCGCAGTGCCAGTGTTACCACCGCCGAGCGTAAGCGCCAGAATAAGCGCGGTAAGCAAAACTGCCGCTATAACAGAAGAAATTATAATTATTTTTTTCATGGAAGCCCCCGATTTATTTATATTTTTAGTAATAATTAACTTTTCATAATACATTATACTACTCAATTGTGAACATTTCAACATTCCGTAGCCAAATATGATTTTTTCAAAAAAATTAAAAAAATTTCAAAAAAGGTATTGACAAACGAATTTATATGTGATATACTGAACACCGTTGTGAGGAAGTGATTGAAGCACGCTCCTACTTGGCGGAATAGCTCAGTTGGCTAGAGCATTCGGTTCATACCCGACAGGTCGTTGGTTCAAATCCGACTTCCGCTACCACAATGGCCCGTTGGTCAAGCGGTTAAGACACGGCCCTTTCACGGCTGTAACATGGGTTCGATTCCCGTACGGGTCACCAAAAAAAGAAAACTCCGAATTTAATTCTGAGTTTTCTTTTTTTGTGTGACCTTTCACAGAATCAAATCTCTCGGCAATAGCCGATTGGGTTCGCTCCCGTATACCGGTAAAGCATATGTCAATCTCACCTTTTATTTGCACAATATTTTTTAAATTTTATCATTTTCCCGTGACAAACTTATTCATATATAGTATAATAGAAATGTTATGGCTATAAAAAGCTAATCTTTTTTTAACTAAAGAAGGTAGAAAAATGGACTCTGCTAAAAAACACATCACAAGACAAGAGGTAATAAAAGAAATCGTCGGCTTTGCCAAACGCAATACCGTTTTGCTTATCGCTATTGCCGCTGCCGCAATAACCTCGTTTATAGTTCCGCCTGATGCGGCTTACCTCGGATATTTCGATTTTAAAACGCTCGCTTGCCTTTTCTCCGTGCTCGCGGTTGTGTGCGCGCTCCGCAACATCCGCTTTTTCACAATACTCGCCAGAAAAATAGTGAAGCTCTGCAAAAACGCGCGCCTTTGCGTTATAACGCTTATTTACATTACCTTTATAGGCTCTATGCTCATAGCAAACGATATGGCGCTTATAACGTTTCTGCCGCTTGGCTATTTTGCGCTTTCCAGCACGGGCAAGCAGAAATATCTTTCCTTTACGTTTATAATGCAGAATATAGCCGCCAACCTCGGCGGTATGATAACGCCCTTCGGCAACCCGCAAAACCTCTACATATATAATAAGTTCAATATCCCCGTGGGTGAATTCACGCTTATAATGCTTTTCCCCTTCGTGGTTTCTATTCTGATGATAACCGTTTTCTGCATAATTTTCGTAAAAAACGAACCTCTTATAGTAAACCCCGTGGAAGAAAAGCTCAACGTGCCGCGCGCTCTTATTTATTCCGTGCTTTTCGTGCTTTCCATTCTTATGGTTTTCAACGTGGTACACTACAGTATAGTATTATGGATAATAATTATAGCGCTTATGATTCTCGACCGCAAGGCGCTTGCTAAGGTAGATTACGGCTTGCTTTTCACATTCTGCGCCTTCTTTATTTTTTCCGGCAATATGTCGCGCATAGATGCCGTAAGCAACCTTTTCTCGCACCTGCTCAGCGTGAACACGATGGTGTTCTCTGCACTTTCCTGCCAATTTATAAGCAACGTGCCCTCGGCTATTCTCCTTTCCAATTTCACGGGAAACTACCGAGAGCTTCTGCTCGGCGTAAATATAGGCGGCGCAGGCACGCTTATAGCATCGCTCGCCTCGCTTATAACCTTCCGCGAATATTCCACGCAGTACCCCAAAAATATAGGCAGATATTTGTTTAAATTCACGGTATTCAACTTTGCTTTCTTGTTGGGTTTGCTCGGACTTCAAAGCATTTTCAACATATTTTTTACTTGATTTTTCACGTTTCTGACAAAATTCATTTATTGTCAATTTAGCAAATAAGTGAATGTTGACAAAAATCGAAAATCGTGATATACTACTTGCATAGTGAAAATCCAAATTTTAATTAAAGGAGAATTACCATGAAAAAGATTATTTCACTCTTGCTCGTTCTTGTTATGGTATTTGCTGTAGTTGCTTGCGGTGGCGAAACAACAACGACAACGAATTCCACAACTACAACAAGCCCCACAAAAGGTTCGACAAGCACAACGAACTCCACAGGCACAACAGCTACAACAGGCACAACGGGTACTACAGGTACTACAGGCACAACAGGTACAACGGGTACTACAGGTACAACGGGTACTACAGGTACAACGGGTACTACAGGCACAACAGGTACAACAACTCCCGTAACACCTCCCGAAAAAACAGATTTCAATGAAGACGACGTAGTTCTTACATTCGCTGCTATTTCCGATATTCACCTCGAGAAAAACGGCAGCTACGGCACAGAAGCTAAATTTGCTAACGCGCTCAACACACTTCTCGCTTTTGCAGACAGCCGCAGCTCCATTCTCGATGCAGTAGTTATCGTTGGTGATATCTGCGAAACAGAAGCACAGATCACAACATTCAAAAACATCTACGAAGGCATGTCCATGCCCGGCGAGCTTCTCTTCACACTTGGTAACCACGACCAGGAAGCAAAATACTCCAACGAAGCTCTCACACTTGAAACATTCAAGAAAGTTCTCGGCGATTCTTACTTCGCAAACGAAGAAAACGATTTCGCTACAGGCAGCCGTTACATGAAGCTCAACGGCTCTCACTTCCTCGTTGTTCAGCCCAAATCTTACGGCGACAGCACAGTAGGCAATCAGGTTTCCTTCTCTGACGAAACAGTAGAATGGCTCGACGCTAAGCTTAAAGCTATCACAACAGCAGACCCCTACGCATACGTTTACGTATTCGTTCACGCTATGATTGAAAACACATGCTACGGCAGTGAACTCACATACGGCGGTCTTTACGGCGATAAGGGCAACGGCAACTACTGGTCCACAAGCCAGCTCACAAGCACACTCGAAAAATATCCTCAGGTTATCACATTCTCCGGCCACCTCCACTTCCCCATCAACGATGAACGCTCCATCATGCAGGATAAGTTCACATCTATCGGCACAGGCTCCGTTGCATACCTCGCAATCGAAGACGGATATTCCAACACAGTTTCCGCTACAGTTCCCCAGAACGCAGGCAACGTTTCCTCCGGTCACGTAGTTGAAGTTGACGGCAACGGCAACGTAAGAATCACAAGACTCGACCTTGCAACAGGCGAAAGCTTCGGCGAAGCTTGGGTTCTCAATACTCCTCAGCCCGACGGCTCTCACCTCACAAAATACACGGCAGACCGCGCAAATGCTAACACAGCTCCCACGGCTCCCACAGAAGCAAACGTAACTCTCACTCCCCTTGGTGGCACAACAGTTGCAGCTCTTACATTCAAAGCAGGCACAGACGATAACTTCGTTCACCACTACGAAATCAAAGTTACAAACGTAACAGACGGCACAACACTTAAAGACGTTAAATGGCTTTCCGACTTCTACCTCTACACAGACCTTACAAAGATGGCAGCAACAATCAATGTTGGCCTTGGCTCTGTAGTAGGCGGCAAAGAATACAAAGTAGAAATCATCGCAGTTGACTCTTGGGGCGCTAAGAGCGAAAAAGCTACAACAACATTCACAGTTTCCGACAAACACGACGATAAGCTTCCCGATGCTCTCGTTGACGTTGATTTCAACGCAGACGGCACAGCAACAGATAAGATGGGTAACGCAACAGTTACACTCGTTGGCGGCGCTAAGATCGAAACAAGAGACTATGTTCACGCAGGTCTTAATAAGAAGCTCGTTGGTCTTTCCACATACACAAGCGGCGACTCTGCTACAGTTACACTCACAGATTATGACGTAACAAAGATGAGCGCTCTTTACAACGGTTCCGCAGGCTTTACAATTGAAGCATTCTATGTAAACCGTGCTCCCTCTGCTGTAAACAATACAAAAACAACACAGGGTATCTTCTGCGCTACTGAATACGGCGGTCTCGGCTTGGCTACAACAGGCGGTAAAGGCACACCCGGTCTTTGCCTCTACACGAAGAATAGCACATACAAATACACATATTCTTCCGTAACACCCAACACAACAGACCTCGTTCACGTTGTTGCAACAGCAGTTCTCTATGATGGCAACTTCTACACATCTATGTATGTAAACGGCGAACTTACAGGTTCTGCTACGGAAGCTTCCACAGGTCTTTGGATGACAGACTCCAGATACGCTGCTTTTGCTAACCAGCTCTCTCTCGGTAACGACGTTGGTCCTTCCGGCTTCCCGACAAGCGACTTCTCCGTTGTTGACGCTAAGATCTATGCTCAGGCTCTCAACCCCGCACAGGTTAAGACAGCTTACGCAAACGCAAAGGCTCTTCTCAACTAATTAAATCCAAACATCAAAAGGCAGGTTTTACCTGCCTTTTTTGTTGCTTCGCGCGCACATTTTGGCAAATAATGCAAATTTCTCCAAAATCCGCGTCTACCCTATTGACAAAGCATAAGAAATATGCTATACTATATATGTCAAAAGGGAGTAGTACATTGCTCACACCAATGTGTGTTTGCCGTCATGACAGCAGCTGCAGATGCTCGGCATACACAGATCTTAAAACGATTTTACAAGACTTTTACTGTAAACAGCGGTAAAAGTCTTTTTGTTTTACAGCTAGCGCAAACGTAAACAAATGCTCCCCCGCTTTTGCAGAAAACAAAAATTTTATTTTCATCAGGAGGAAAAATATGAACCCTTTTATAATCGTAGCAATAGTTGCCGCGCTGATTGTTGTGCTCTTCTTCGCAGGCGGCTACCTTAAAGCTCCGCCCGATACGGCTTACATCATCTCCGGTCTTGGCAAAAAGCGCCGTATACTTATTGGTAAAGCGGGCTGGCGCTGCCCCTTCTTCGAGCGTGTTGACCGTCTTTCCCTTCGCGTTATGCAGGTTGACGTAAAAACGAGCGAAGCCGTACCCACAAACGAATTTATCAACGTAACCGTTGACGGTGTTGCAAACATCAAAATTTGCTCCGACCCCGCTGCGCTCAGCCTCGCGGCAGAGGCGCTGCTCGGTATGCGCCAGCAAGAGCTTATAAGCCTTGTTACGCAGGTGCTCGAGGGTAATATGCGAGAAATCGTAGGCTCGGTTGGGCTTAAAGAGATGGTTCAGGACCGCCAGGGCGTTGCGAAAAAAATAACGGAAAACGTTGTGCCCGATATGAAAAAGCTCGGTATCGAGGTTGTAAACTTCAATATCCAGAACTTCAAGGATGCCGCAGGCACTATTGAAAACATGGGTATCGACAACGTAGAGCAGATACGCAAAAACGCGCAGATTGCAAAAGCAAACGCTCAGCGCGATATAGCTATTGCAACGGCAAAGGCGCAGGAAGAAGCAAACGCAGTGCGCGTTGAATCCGAGAAGAAAATTGCAGAACAGAACGCAGAGCTTTCCGTTCAGCAGGCTGATATGAAGGTTAAAGCCGATACAAAGAAGGCTGAAGCCGACGCCGCTTACTCCATTCAGCAGGAAGCGCAGCGCAAGGTTATCGAAATTGCGAAAACCGAAGCAGATATCGCGCGCCGCGAAAAAGAAGCAGAGCTTGCCGAAAAGAACATTGCCATCAAAGAGCGCGAGCTCGAGGCATCTATTATCAAGCAGGCAGACGCTATGAAATACCAGACGGAAAAAGAAGCAGAAGCCGACCTCGTTCAGCGCCAGCGCGAAGCAGAGGCTAAAAAATACGAAGCGCTCCAGATAGCGGAAGCCAAGAAATACGAAGCAGAAGCTAAAAAATATGAAGCACTTCAGGCAGCGGAAGCAAGAAAAGCAGAAGCCGAAGCGCTCCGCTTCTCTATGGAGCAGGAGGCAGAAGGTATCCGCGCTAAAGGTCTTGCAGAAGCTGAAGCCATCGAAAAGAAAGCAGAAGCGCAGAAGAAGATGGGCGAAGCCTCCGTGCTTGAAATGTACCTCACGGCTCTTCCCGAGGTTGTTAAGAACGCCGCTTCTCCCCTTTCCCGCACGGATAAGATCGTTATGTACGGCGACGGCAACTCCACGAAGGTTGTGCGCGACGTTATGAACAGCGCAAACCAGATAATGGAGGGCATGAAGGAATCTACCGGCATCGACCTTTCCAGCATAATTGCAGGCTTTGCGGGCGGCAAAGCCGCACTCGGCACACAAACTCCCGCAGAAGAAGAAACGGGCGATACAGAGGCTTAAATCAATCGTTTCAAAATAACATTTCATTGGAACAGGGGCAGAAATTCTGCCCCTGTTTTTTTGCGAAAATCTCATAATTATTTCAAATAATAGCAATACCCCCTTGTATTTTGTATAAATATATGCTAAAATAAGCAACGTCTACTAAAAAAGTTATAATTATATTCAGAAAGGACAACATTATGGACGCCCAACAAAAAAGTAAAAAGCAAATGCCCCTTTACCTTGTGACGCTTATTATTTTCGCCGCAGTTGCTTTGATTTTTACCGTGGCTGCGCTTATAACGGGTGCCGCCATTGAAGGCGAGCTTTCCCCATTCGAAAAGCTTCTTCATCTGCTCAGCGCAAGAATGGAAGTGCCCGAGCTTTACGGTGTATGGCACATAGCCTTCGTTATAATCACGCTTGGCTTCACCGTATTTCTCGTTGCGAAGTTCAAAGATTGCAGCGACAGTACGCTTCGCCGCGTTTTGCTCGTTCTCTGGCTCATTATTTTCTTCTTTGAAATCTACAAGCAGCTCGTATTTTCCTTCAGCAGCGACGGCGTAACGGGTACGTGGTCATATACCTGGCACGCCTTCCCCTTCCAGTTCTGCTCCACCCCGCTTTACCTTATGCCTATTGTAATTTTCGCAAAGGAGGGCAAGTTCAGAAACGCAATAGTTGCTTATATGGTAACGTTTTCGTTCTTTGCCGGTTTCGTGGTAATGCTCTACCCCGGCGACGTTTTCACCTCTATGATCGGCATCAATATCCAGACGATGGTTCACCACGGCATGCAGCTTGCCGCAGGTGTTTTCCTTGTTTCGCATAACCGCCACCACCTTAACAAACGCTTCTTTGCCTGGAGCATGATAGTATTTTCCGTTTTCGCCGCGCTCGCGCTGCTTATGAACACGGTAGCGCACTATACAATGCCCGGCGTAGAATTCAATATGTTTTTCATAAGCCCTTTCACCCCTTGCACGCTCCCCCTTCTTTCCGCTATATACCCGCTTGTACCTTATCCCGTATATCTCATCATATACGTTTTCGGCTTTGCGCTCGTTTCGGCGCTGGTATATACGGTGGAAAAGTGCATAGTTACCATTTGTTCGAGGATCAAACACCGTGATAAAAACTAAAAAGACACTATTTTTCCTTACAGTAGATTTTATATTGCTCGAAATAATTTTCGTTTTCCTTATGCACAACGTAAGCGGAATGTTTTCGGTATTCTCATATGCTTACGTTACCGCGGCTTGCATTTTCTGCGCCCTTTTCTGGAAGAACACAAGCGAGCATATTTTCACCCAGCTCGGTCTTATCGGCACGATGGGCGCAGATTTCTTTCTCGTGCTTCTGCCCGAGCAGGAGCGCCTGCCCGGTATGATATGCTTCTCCGCCGTGCAGATGTTCTATTTCATACGCCTTTTCACGGCAGACACAAGCCACAGGCGCCGCCTTACGCACATTATCCTGCGTATCGTATGCTCTTCTGCTATAGTTACCACAACACTCGTTGTGCTCGGCCCCGGTGCAGACCCCGTTGCCGTTATTTCCATGTTCTATTACGTTAACCTTGCGCTCAACGTCGTTTTCGCATTCCTCGATTACGGCAATACGGGCGTGCTTGCCACAGGCTTGCTCTGCCTCATGATTTCCGATACAGTCATAGGCTTCAACGAAATGGATAAATACTTTATGGAAGCGCCCATGGTGCGCGAAGTGGTTATGCACATAAAGCGTTCCAAGCTCGACCTCGTATACGGCTTCTATCTCCCCTCTCAGGCGCTTATAGCAATGGCGCCCGCACACAAGCTTTTCAAAAGGCTCGATAAAGAGCAAATGGAAAGAAAGCGCGCACGCGAACAGATAAAAGCCATACTCGCAGAAGAAGAGTAACTGAAAAAACAAAAAATCTATGGCAAATAGGGACGTACCTTAAAGGACAGTTTTGGAGTACATTACCTACCGACAGGAAAAGCAAAAACCGCAGATTGATTTTCTGCGGTTTTTGTGCTATAATAGGATGTGTGATTAAGACTATGCATAAAGGAATTATGCTACGATAAAAAAGAATTTGATGAGGGAAAATGACATGAAGAAAAAACTTAATAAAAATAGTGTTCGCATTATTAAAATAAGCAAAGAAGCGTTATTGGAATTTATATATGAGAAGTTTATAGAAGACCAAGAAGAATATTTTGATGTTAATCCGTTGGATGTTACGGATTATTTTGACATTAATTTTGAACGAGGAGATTTTATTTTTTGCGTATCAAAATCGGAAGATGATGAAGGTAAGTTTCTTAGATTGCCGGAGGAGATTGATTTACAGAATCTAATGAAAAACATACCAGATACTACAACAACAATGTTTGAACATAACAGATACCAAGAATTTACAATGGAAGAATTGATCAAATTATCCAAGAAAGATTAAATTACTTCGACAATTTATCGAGAAATATTGAGACGGAAATAGGCAAAAGCCTCCCTTGTGTAAAGGGAGGTGGGCACGCGTCAGCGTGACGGAGGGATTGTAATGCAGAGAAAACACAATAAAGATATTGTTCCAACCGCAAAAATGTTGCGAAAGAATATGACAAAAGGAGAAAAACACCTTTGGTATGATTTTCTGCGTATCTACCCCATCCGCTTTTCACGCCAAAAGGTTCTCGGAAGGTATATTGCAGATTTTTACTGTGCAGAGGCAAAGCTCGTCATAGAGCTT
>JAFTNI010000129.1 GCA_017451975.1 Clostridia bacterium | reverse complement strand
TAAAGTTCGTAACACCGATTATAAAGCTTACAAGCGGATAGTAAGGTATGCCGCAAAGACCGAAGAGAAGCATACATTCCAGCATAACGAGGAAGGAGTCCACACCCATGGCAACGAGGTAACCACCGAAGGAGTTATCTATCTGCTTCATAATGGAAACAGAGCTGTTATATTTGCCTTCGGAGAACATTGCGCGAACGAAGCGCTTGCCCTGTGCCACAAATTTTTCCTTCTGCGCAAGGAAGTAAACCGAAAGGATTATACCGATTGCAAGGTCCTTGAGGAAGGTTACTATCTGGCTGAGCCATTCCGTAACCTTTGGCATAATTTCCGCCACTATATCGCCAAGGCTATCGAGAATATTATTGGTGTATGCGAAAATATCGAAAACGAGGTCGTGAATCGTATCGTTTTCCTCCGAAAGCTCGAGAAGCCAAGTTTCAACCGTTTCCATATAAAAAGGAATGCTGTAGCGCAAATCTTTAATTCCCGCTATAACCTGGGGAACGATGAGCCATATAAAGCCGACGATAATTGCAATAAACGTGATATAAGTGCAAATTATCGAAATCGTGCGCTTGAAGCGCATTTTTCCGGGCTTTTTATCGAGGAAGCGAAAAACTTTATTTTCATAAAGCTTCATTATTTTATTGAGAACGTAGGCTATTACCACACCGTATATAATCGGATTTAAAACGCTTATGAAATTTGAAATATAAGTGCCAAAATCGTTGTAATTCAAAAAGAAGAATACGCTTATAACGGTAAAAAGTATAACTACACACGCCCAGAATGCTACCTGAGCATATTTTTTATTCCATTCAAATTTCATAAATTATAACCTTTCCCGCAAAATAATATTGAAAGAAAAAATACAAAAATATATTTTGCCACATTTTTTATTTTACACTCATACGGCGTTTTAGTCAATAATTTTTGCGAAATTTAATTTTTTTTAACAATTTATACAAATATATAAATGTGTCAAATGCAAATAAAATAGCGTTTTATATCAATATATGCAAAAAGATAAATATCGGCGCACCGCCCCACGGGCGGCACGCCGTTTTACTCAAAAACTCAATATTTCATTCTTGCTTCCATACGTTTTTTCTTCACGTACATATTGCGGAATACAGCCGCCAGAATGATAATGCATATTGCTGCTATACCAACCCAGAAGCCCGGGGTAAGCTCGTTTGTACGCACTGCGGCAACCCACAGGTCGTCCATAAGCTGGTTGGCTTCCTCGGAAAGGTTTGTAAATCTTTCCATGTTTTTCATGGCATCTTCGCTGGGGTAAGCTATTTCGTTTTCAGCCATTTCGGGGTCCATAAGCTCCTTTGCCGCAGAAATAGGTGTGGAATACCAGATATAATCTGCGTTAGCCGCGGAAACCGTGGGCTCGCACATAAAGTTTATGAACATTTCCGCCGCTTCCTTATTCTTGCTTGTGGCAGGAATACACATTGCGTCGGTAAAAAGGTTTGTGCCTTCCTTGGGGCTGTAGAAGCAAAGGCTTTCGTTATCCTCTGCCATAGAAAGGTAGTCGCCTGCGTAGTAAGGCGCTATCCATGCGTTTTCTTCCACCATTTTATCGAAGATCTGGTCCATAACGTAAGCCTGAACCACGCCGCGCTGGGCAGCAAGCTCCTCTGCCGCGGCGGTAAGCTCTTCTTTATCCGTCGTGTTCATAGAGTAGCCCAGCTTCTTGCAGGCGATGGCAAACGCATCGCGCGAGTTA
Source organism: Clostridia bacterium (assembly GCA_017451975.1). GTDB lineage: Bacteria > Bacillota > Clostridia > Oscillospirales > CAG-272 > UMGS731. The sequence goes on along the minus strand of JAFTNI010000129.1, from coordinate 8,925 downwards.
TCGAACATAAGAATTTTGCCCGCATACTTCTCGTTCCAGAGAAGATCCCAGCTTTTTTCCGCTACGTCGGCTTCATCTACGTATTTTTCGTTGTAGATAATGCCTACCGTGCCCCACATATAAGGCACGCTGTATTCGTTTTTGGCATCGTATTCGGGGTTTTTGAATTCATCGTCGATGTATCTGTCGAAATTGGGAATGTTGGAATAATCGAGCTTATGAAGCATACCCGCTTCAGCAAGGCGCGCTACCATGTAATCCGAGGGGATTATAACGTCGTAGCTTGCGCTGCCGCTTTTAAGCTTTGCAAAAAGCGATTCGTTGCTGTCGAAGGTAGTATATTCCACGTTTATACCCGTAAGCGCTTCAAATTCCTTTACAACGTCGAGCGAATCGTCGCTGCCGTCGGAAATATATTCGCCCCAGTTGTAAACGTAGAGTGTAATTCCGCTGTCTTTAAGCTTGGAATAGTATTCCATATCGTAAGCGTAATCGCTTTCCTCTGCGAAAGCCGCGAAGGAAAGGGAGCAAACCAGCAGAACCGCCGTAAGAAAAACGGCAATAAATTTTTTCATAATTATTTTACCGCCTTTCTTTTTCTTTCAAGTTCTTTTTCTTTGCGTATAGCGCGCACGTTCGTTACCAGAAGCACGAGGAACACCGCAAGGAAGAGAAGCGTTGAAAGCGCGTTGATTTCGGGGCTTACACGCTTTTTAACCATCGAGTAGATGGTAATGGGAAGCGTGGGAAGGTTGCCCGCCGTAAAATAGCTTATTACAAAATCGTCTATAGAATATGTGAAAGCCATAAGGAAGCCTGTTATTATACCCGGCATAATTTCGGGTATAACCACCTTTTGGAAAGCCTTCGCGGGGCTGCAGCCAAGGTCCATAGCCGCTTCGTAAAGGCTTTTATTGAGCTGGCGGAGCTTGGGCAGAATGGAAAGGAATACGCTGGGCACACAGAAGGTTATGTGTGCTATAATAAGAGTAACCCAACCGCCCGCAAAGCGCATAGCCGCGAAAAGCAGCATAAGCGAAAGACCCGTTACGATTTCGGGGTTGAGAAGCGGAAGGTTCGTAACGTTCTGTATAAGCCCCTTCGCCGCTTTATTTTTCATAGAGTAAACGCCGAGCGCAGCGAGTGTGCCCAGCACCGTGGCGAAAATGCTTGCGATAAACGCAACTATAAGGGTATTGCGGAACGATTCTATTATAAGCTCGTTGCTGAAAAGCTCCTCATACCATTTGAGCGAAAAGCCCTGCCAGGAATAGCCCTTTTCCGAGTTGAAGGAGAACACGATAAGAATAATTATCGGTGCGTAGAGAAAGAGCAGCACGAGCGCGGCATAAATGCCTGAAAGTTTACTTTTTTTCATGCGAGCATACCCTCCGTATCTTCAGAATCAAGGCCATTGAAAATAATCATCGTCACAAGCACCACTATCATAAGAAGGAGCGAGGTAGCGCTGCCGTAGTGGAGATTATAGGCGCTGCCGAGCATCTGCGCCGTGATAATATCGCCTATGAGGTAGTTTTCGCTGCCGCCGAGCAAGCCCGAAATAACGAACGTGCTTACAGAGGGCACGAAAACCATGGTTATGCCGGAAATAATGCCGGGCACGCTCATGGGAACGATAATGCTTCTGTGAGTCTGAAGCGTGTTTGCGCCCAGGTCTGCCGCCGCCTCTATAGTGCGGTTATCTATCTTCGTCATAATAGAGTAAAGCGGCATTATCATATAGGGCAGGAAGTTATATACCATGCCGAAGATAACCGCGCCCTGCGTGTTTATCATTTTTAGCGGCTCAAGCCCTATAGATGTGAGTATTGTGTTTATAACGCCGTTATCCTCTATCAGCGCGGAAAGCGCGTGTGTGCGCAGAAGGAAGTTCATCCACATAGGGAGCATAACGAGCATTACCATCATTTTCTGCTTGCTGTAGGATTTGCGCGAAATATAATATGCAAAGGGGTATGCCACCACAAGGCAGACCACCGTGGAAATGAGCGCAAGGTAAATGCTGTTTGCAAGAGTGGGAATATGAACCCCTGCGTTTTTCACGTTTTCGAGCGTAAAGCTGCCGTCGCTTCCCGTGAAAGCGAAATAAACTATCATAGCAAGAGGGATGATGGTGAAAAGTATCATCCATATAATATAAGGGGCAGAAGCCCATTTCGCTTTCATTTTCATTTCACATCGCCGCCTTCTTCTTCAATATCTTCGTCGCTGTGCTTGTGCCAGCCGCTTTTGGGCATGATGTGAATGTTTTCGGGGTCTATATAAAGGCCAACTTCCGTGCCGACGGGTGTAACCTGTGTGGATTGAGCCACCCATACGTCGAAGCCGTCGGGGTCGAAGGTGACTTTATGCGTAACGGGATTGCCCGAAGCCACGGGGGTGAAGTGCGCGTAGAGCGTATGATCCTCAAATTCGAGCAGGTGAGCGCCCTCCTCTGCCCTTTTGCCGCCGTCTACCTTGGTAAACCAGCCAGCAAAGCTAAAGCCCTCCCTTGCCTCGGGGGTGGGAAGCTCGGCGTAAACGCCGTTTTCGCAATTGATGCTTGCGAAGCTTTCGTCAGTTTCGGGGGATTCAAAGTATACCGTGTATTCCTCGCCCGTGGGGTAGCCTATCTCTTCCGTGGGTGCGCCGGAGCGCTCGCCGTACACCGTCCAATGTGCGTAAAGCACGTGGGGTGCGTTTTTGTATATAGCGGAATTTTCTTCTATCTTGTGGCCGCCGATGCGCTTGGTATACCAACCCTCAAAAATGAAATCGTGGTTTTTCGGCACGGGGAGCGCGCCGTAAACACCGTTTTCGGGCACGCCGAGCGTTGCGGGTGAAACAACGCCGCCGCGGGGCGAAACCGTCATTTCATAGTGAACGCCCTTGAACGTTACGTTGGAAACCTGGCCGCAGATAACGTCTGCGCTAGGTTCACCGAATTTAATATCCTCGGGGCGCACGACAACGTCAACAAATTCGTCTTTAGCAAAGCCGCCGTCCACGCATTTGTGCTTCTTGCCTGCGAAGGAAACGAGGTAATCCTCGTGCATAACGCCGGGAACTATATTGGATTGACCGATAAAGTCTGCTGTAAATGCGTTTGCAGGCTCATTGTAAATATCCTGCGGCGAGCCTATCTGCTGAATAACACCGCCGTTCATAACAACTACTCTGTCGCTCATGGTAAGCGCCTCTTCCTGGTCGTGCGTTACGTAAATGAACGTTATACCGAGTCGCTTCTGTATTTTCTTAAGCTCTATCTGCATTTCCTTGCGGAGCTTTAAGTCGAGCGCGCCGAGCGGCTCGTCGAGCAGCAGAACCTTCGGTCTGTTAACAAGCGCGCGGGCAATGGCAACGCGCTGCTGCTGACCGCCGGAAAGCAGGTCTACCCTTCTTGCGTCGTAGCCCTCAAGGTTGACCATAGCGAGCATTTCGTGAACGCGCTTTGCAATTTCTTTTTCGGGGGTTTTGGAAAGGCGCAGGCCGAAAGCCACGTTTTCGTAAACGTCGAGGTGGGGGAAAAGCGCGTATTTCTGGAAAACAGTATTAAGCTGCCTTTTATGCGGGGGGAGATTGTTTATTTTTTTGCCGAGGAAGTACACCTCGCCTTCGTCGGGGTTTTCGAAGCCGCCTATGATACGGAGCGTCGTTGTTTTACCGCAGCCGGAGGGGCCTAAGAAGGTTATAAACTCCTTATCCTTTATTTCAAGGTTTATAGACCTTAAAATCGGTTCGCCGTCGAAGCTTTTTGAAATGTTTTTTAGTTCGATAATAGTATTATTGCTCATAGTTCCTCTCACTTTTTAAATGTATTATGCGCTTTACGCACACGGGTACAGGGGGCTTGTACCAAGCCGAAAATTTTCGGGCAAAACGCCCTGAAAATTTTAAAAAATGCACGAAAAAACAAAAATTTTTCCGTGCATTAAAAAGTGCCGTGAATATTCAAAAAACCTTTCTGAAAAAAAGAGTAAAAAAGTTACTCCAATTCACGAGGGAATTATAGCAGATAATAGAGAAAATTGCAATACGTTTTACAAAAAAACACGAAAAATTCTTGAAAAATCCTTATTTTCTCGCAAAATCCCGTAATTATTTGGAAAAAAAGGCGATTACGGGCAAAAAACCTCCGTTTTGTGCCCATATCCTCTGTAATGCTCCTTTTAGGCGCTGGTTTTCTGCCGCACCCGCCTACCTTGCAAAACGGCGCGCGCTGCCCTTTTTGCGCACGCGGAAAACACCCACCGTCATATCGTCGCATTTGCCGCTTGCACGCGCCGCATCGGCAACTATGGTTTCCGCTATTTTGTTTATATCCTGCATATATTCGCGCTCCAGAAAGTCAACAAGGTGCTGAGCTTCGCCGCCCTCATCGCTTTCCGGGTCTGTGCATATGCCGTCGGTGCACATAACTATGAGGTCGCCCTCGCAAACGGAAAACTCCGTAACCTCTGCGGAAACCTCGGGCATTACGCCAAGCGGCATGGTATCCGATGCGATTTTGTAAACGCTGCCCTTCCGCACGATGTAAGATGCCGTTGCACCGCTTTTGGTAAAGGACGCCTTGCCGCGAAGAAGGTCTATTTCCAGCAGGTCTACTGTGGAAAAGCACTCCGTGCCCTTATTCGATATGAACATATTAAGCATATCGAGCGTGGTGGATTTCCTGTTGCCCGAAGCAAGCATTTTTTCAAGAAACGTTTTGCTCATGCGCGCGGTTATATCCGCTTCCCTGCCGCTTCCCATACCGTCGCATATAAAGCCGTAGAAAAATTCCTCGCGCGATTCCGTTATGCCTATGGCGTCGCCGCAGACCTTTTCGCCCTTCTTAGCGCACTGCCGCCCCGCATAATCAACCTCAAAAAGGCGCGTGCTTTCAAGCGTCATGGCGGCGCAGTTATCCTCCATAGAGTATTCGGGCGCGGTGAATTTTCCGCCGCAAACGTTTTCGCAAAGCGCGCGTATTTCTCTTGCCGAAGCGCCGCAGCGCAAAAGCTCGCGCCCCGTGGCAATGATGTATTTTTTGCGCTCGCCGCAAACCACAAGGTTTTCCGCCGTCATTCCGACGGAGGAAAGCGCGCGCGAAAGCTTCGCCGTAAGCTCATCGTCGGCGGTATATACCGTTTCGCTTTTCGCCACGGTATCTGCAATTATGCGCGCCGCCGCGCCGTAATCGAAGGCAAAAATGCGCGTTTTATCGCACTTGAGCGCCTCCTCCGTCATTTTCGCCCCGCGCGAGTTTATCTCCGTTATTATAGCGTCCTTTTTCGGGCAGCCGAAGCGCAGGTATTCGCCGTATTGCTCGGGCGCGAGCTTGCCGCATTTCATAAGACGCTCGGCTACGCTGTCTACAATATCGAGCCCACGCATAAAGCTGCTTCGGCATTCGTCCTTTTTCGGGCACTCCGCGCAGTGCTTTCTGAAAACCTCGCTGCACATTTCGTATAAAACGTCCTTATCGGGGTGCCTGATGCTATCGGAAAAAGCTTTTATACTTTCCGATAGCGAAGAAAGCATATTGATTTTTGAGTTTGCGCTTGCCTCCCTTTCCTCTGCCCTTTTCTGCATAAGCAGCTCGCGTATAAAAGTATCTCCGTTTTTGCGCGGGTTTGCCGTGCAAAAGCGCGGCAGAAGCTCCAGAAACGTAAGCACGGAGGCAAGCGCCGTGCCCGAAATTATTTCGGGCAGCACCGCGGAAAGCCCCTCTGTTCCCAGAAGGTAAACGTAGGCGCAAGCAGTGACCACGGGCGGGGCAAAAGCGCCGAGCGCGGGCGAAATTTCATAAAAAACACCCGCAGAAAGCCCCGAAAAAGCAAATATCACTGCGTTTTCACCGCCGAGCGCCGTGCCCATAAGCAAGCCCGCCACCGCCCCGCGCGAACCATCGCCCGTATAGCCCATAGCAAGCGTTGCCGCATAAGCCGCCGCCACGCCCACGGAAAACGTGAAAACCTCTACACCCGAAAGCACGAGCACGGCGCAAAAAAGGAAGGCGGAGCGCCCCGCGCTCACAGCCCCGGTGCTTTTATATTTTTCATCGAAGGCAAACGAGAACATAAAAGTGAAGGTAAGCACGGCAAGCGCAAAGAAAATGCCCGCAAAAAGATCGTAAAACGTGCCGCCCGTAAAAGCGCGCACGCAGGCGTATATAATCCCCGCGCAGGAGGCAACCGCAGCGCGCACGGGCATACCGTCCTCAAGCTCGAAAAAATCGAGGTAGGTGCGGCTTTCCATAGGGGCGCTGCCCCTCGTTTTGCGTATGGCAAAAGCGGCAAAATAGCGCGCGCCCGCAGAAAGCACGCAAAGCACCGCGGGCATATAGAGCCCCTCGCCGCCGAAAAGCGCGGCACCGAGGAAAACCCCCGCCGTATATTCGGCTATGTACCTTTCCGTAGAGCAAACAAGCGCAAGCCCCAAGGGGTAGACCTCAAAAGGAAACTCCTTTCCCGAAAACAAATAGCCCGCAAGCACCGCGCAAAGCGAGAAAAACACACGCCGCGCCATCATATAAGCCGCGTGCCGCCGTTCCCTTTCGCGGCGCAACAGCGCTTGCGAGCGCAAATTCCTTTTCATTTTTTCATCTGTCATTTTTATCATTCCTTTTCGCGTTATTTTTTTCTTATTTTAATAATAACGCAAAAAGGCGCGCATATGTGTCGATTCCGTGTAGGCGCAAAAAAATTGTTTTTCGGGAATTTTGCCGTGTCGTGGTGGTATAAATAAAAGCACGCCGATTAAGCGTGCTTTTTGGTGGGATTTGTGTAATTTTTTGCGCGGCTTCCCGGGGAGGAAGTCACAGGCTCAATTTAATTTTCTCGCTCTTTCCAAAGCATTTATATATCGCTTCTCTGCACGTACGCTGTCGAACCATTCCCAGCCCTTTTCAGATTTCATAATATTTGCAATATCGACATTAGCCCAACGTATTCCGAGCAAATTCAAAAGCTCCGTTCCCTCGGGAAGTGAAACGGCATATTTGTTTTTTACCGTCTTTGTATCCCCATAGAAAACTTTATTCCCCAGCGAAAGCTCTGCGCCATCTGCTATTTTTGCGTAACGCTCCCCGCAAGAAAGCGCTTTTTCAAGGTATTCATAGCCATTTTCTTTTTCATCTGCCCCAAAATACGCCGAAGCAAGGCGAATATACGCCAAGGTATATTCAGGAAGCCAGCCTTCCGGTATTTCTATGCTTTCGCCCAAACCCGAAGCGGCATCGAGCAATGCAATATACGCCTTATTATGGCTTACCGCCTTTTCCGGGTTGCCCCTATAATCACGGCTTGCCGATATTCTGCCAAGCATTCTTGAAGCACACAAAAAATTATTTGCATCTCTGAACATTGCATATTTTGCATTATCGCCCATCAGCTTATAGCGCTCCTCAAAAACCTCGTATCTTTTTTCATGCCAGAACGATGTGTCCTTGCTAAGCCAAAAATTGATTTCATCTTCCTCGCAAATCATGCAAATTGAAGCAACGGCGCTTCGGCGCATAACGCTGTCTGTACACTCCTTCAGCATACGCTCGCAAAGCACATAAAGCATTTCCTTGTATTCCCCAAGCTTATCGCGGTGATGGTGCGATATTTCCTTCATAAGCGAGGCAGCTATGTGCCAATTACGAGGGTACTTTTTATTGTATTTCAACGCGAGTTCAAGCCTTTCATCGTGGGAAAGTTTGTTTACCACGTCGAAATAATTTTTTTGTACGTCATCTTTTGCGCTGATTTCGTCATTGCCTATAAGCTCGTCTACCGTAATGCCGAAATAATTCGCTATTGATGGCAAAAGCGTAATATCGGGGTATCCGTCGCCCGTTTCCCACTTAGAAACAGACTGAAAAGAAACTCCCAGAACGCTCGCAAGAGCTTCTTGTGTTAAATCTCTTTCCCTGCGGTATTTTTTAATTTTCTCTGCTATCATAAGTTCCATAAAAATTTCTCCTTTCCGAATATGGTATTATTCTTGCAAAAGCGGCGGGCCCTGTCGCTGTAATTATGATAACACATTGGCATATAAAAAACAATAACCGCATTTTTGAGATTTCCTCCACTTTCGGTGGAATTATTCTATGTAATGTTGGAATTATATGATAGCAACCACATATCAAAAAGCGATATCACCGCAGTGATATCGCTTTTTGCGCATCTCTCGCGGGCGTTACCCCGCCAACGCCATTTGCGAGAGCATATTTTCTATAAAAATGCCGTATCCGCGCGTGGGGTCGCTTACCATAACGTGAGTCACAGCGCCTACAAGCTTGCCATCCTGTATAATCGGGCTGCCCGACACGAGTGATTGTCATTATGGACAACATTTTTAGAGTCTATTTATCTCACTTTGCAGATTTCTTAAAAATTGTCCCGCATGGGCACCATCCATTTGTGTATGATGAAACTGAAAGGATAGTGGTAAATAATATCGAAATAATTTCCTTCTGTATCTTCCCCAAATGATGAATGGATTATTGAAAATTCCACTGTTCATGCCAACCGCACCATCAATTTCGGTATCAATAATTGCTGAAGTTCCGATCACCATACTATCATTCGATAAATCCCTGTCCTGACAAGTTTCGGCCACTTGTATGGTATATTTTAAATAATCCTGATTGAATTTTTCCAAATTATCCGCATATGAAATATCGCAGGAGCTTACTTCTCCGGTCTTGTTTTTTACAATGGTGTTCACCGCAATACAATCGTACTTTATCAACTTTTCACCAACCGGAAGTATGTAGAATTCTTTTACAGAAACTGCTGCTTTTCCAATACAAAAATCAAGAAGCATATTAAATTTCAGGTGCTTCTTTTTCGATTTTTTAATTAAGTTTGTCACATCCAAAGTTTTGAAAAATGTGACCATTGGATTAGGTGCGCCCATCCAAAGTTCATATGCCGATGCTCTTGATGTATCTTT
>JAFTNI010000128.1 GCA_017451975.1 Clostridia bacterium | reverse complement strand
TCCCACGATGAGGTGGTGCACGGCAAAAAATCCTTGCTGGATAAAATGTACGGCGAATATGAAGATAAATTTGCCGCTATGCGAACCTTCCTGGCGTATATGATGACGTTCCCGGGCAAGAAAATGATGTTTATGGGCACTGAATACGCGCCCTTCCGCGAATGGGACTATGAAAACCAGCTGGAATGGTTCATGCTGGAATATGATAAGCACGCAAAAATGAAGCAGTACGTAAAGGAGCTGAACCTTCTTTACAAGCGCTCGCCCGAGCTTTGGGAAATAGATGCTTCGTGGGATGGCTTCAAGTGGATAGAGGCAGACCAGGCAGAGATTAATGTTATTTCCTACCGCAGAATAGATGCGGCGGGCAACGAGCTTGTGGTGGTGCTTAACTTCTCGCCCGAGCAGAGAAACGACTATATCGTTCGCGTTCCCAGGCGCGGCGTTTACGAGGAGATAATGACTTCCGATAACCCCAGGTACGGCGGCGGAAACGTGCGCAACGGTATAATAAAAGCAAGAAACACGAGAGCCGACGGTGAGTTTGCGGCAGAGCTGAAAATAACCCTGCCCGCATACGGCGCGCTTATTTTCAAGCGCAGGCACGAAACAACCGTAAGCGGCGGCGTTATGTGGCGAAAATAATTTTGTTAAAACAAAAAATATAACAAAAAATATATAAAAGCGGAGGACAATTATTTATGTACAGAAAAAAAGAATGTATAGCGATGCTTCTGGCAGGCGGCCAGGGAAGCCGACTTTACGCACTTACCGAAAAAACGGCGAAGCCAGCCGTGCCCTTTGGCGGTAAATACAGAATTATAGACTTTCCTATGTCCAACTGCGTTAACTCCGGTATAGATACGGTGGGCGTGCTCACGCAGTATCAGCCCCTCGTTCTTAACGAGTATATTGGCAACGGCGAGCCCTGGGACCTCGACCGCACGCGCGGCGGCGTTATGGTGCTCCCGCCTTATCAGGGCAAATCCTCTTCGGACTGGTACCGCGGCACGGCAAACGCCATTTACCAGAACATAAACTTTATAGAGCGCTATTCACCCGAATACACGCTTATTCTTTCGGGCGACCATATCTACAAAATGGACTACAGCAAAATGCTCAAGGAGCATAAGCAGAACGGCGCAGACTGTACTATAGCGGTGCTCAAGGTTCCTATGGCAGAGGCTTCTCGCTTCGGTATACTCAACACGAACGAGGACGGCAGCATTTACGAATTTGAAGAAAAGCCGAAGAACCCCAAGAGCAACAATGCCTCTATGGGTATTTACATCTTCAATACGAAAACACTTATAGAATACCTCAAGGCAGACGAAGCCGACGAAAGCTCCAGCAACGACTTTGGTAAAAACATTATTCCCGCTATGCTTGGCGATGGCAAGAAGATGTATGCTTACCTTTTCGACGGATACTGGAAAGACGTTGGTACGATAGAAAGCCTTTGGGAAGCAAATATGGACTTGCTCGGCAGAACGCCCGCATTCAACCTTTACGATAAACGCTGGCGTATTTTCTACCGCAACAATGCAGAGCCCCCGCACAAGATAGGTGCAGCGGGCAAGGTAGTTAACTCTATGATTACGGAAGGTTGCATTGTAAACGGCGAGGTTGTTAACTCCGTGCTTTCCAACAGCGTTATGGTAGAGGAGGGCGCGTTTGTTAAAGACTGTGTTATTCTCGGTAACGTAACCGTGAAGAAGGGTGCGCACGTTGAATACGCAATAATCGACCACGACTGTGTTATAGAAGAAGGCGCAAAAGTTGGCGCAAGCCGCGCAGAAGGCAACAAGATCGCCGTGCTCGGCGCAGGCAATAAGGTTGCCGCAGGCTCTGTTATAGAACCCGGCGCAATGTGCGAAGCGCAGAAATAAGGAGGAGAACTAATATGTCAGCAGTAGGTATAATTTTTTCCAATATTCACGATAGAAACATTTCCGAGCTTACGCGCGTGCGTACAATGGCTTCCATTCCTTACGGTTGCAGATACAGACTTATAGACTTTGCGCTTTCCAACATGGTAAACGCGGGCATCGGCACTATAAATGTTATCACACACTATAACTACCAATCGCTCATGGACCACATCGGTTCGGGCAAGGACTGGGATATGGCGCGCAGAAGCGGCGGTATTAAAATTTTGCCCCCTTATATTTCCGCTTTTGCAAATAACCAGAACGAGCTTTACCACACTCGCCTTGAAGCGCTCAAGAGCATCAACCACTTCATTCAGGGCATGGCGGAAGATTACGTCGTTATGGCAGACTGCGACGTTATTTGCAATATCGACCTTCAGGACCTTATAAACGACCACGTTGAAAGCGGCGCAGACATCACCTTCGCTGTGCAGAAAAAGGTGCTTTCCAAGGAAGCTGCCAGAAGAAACACGATTATGACCGTTGACGAAGCGGGCAGAATTACAGATATAAAATCGAAGCCCAATACCTTCGAAGGCGAAGCGGATATGTGCCTGAATATCTTCGTTTGCACGCGCAGATATTTGCAGCAGATGGTGCTTGACGCCATTGCTCACGATTACAAGAGCATGACGAAGGATATACTCATGAGAACGCTACGCCAGTGCAACTACAGAGCATACAGATTTGAAGGCTACAGCGCAGAAATTTCTTCTATAGAAGAATATTTCACGCACAGCATGGAGCTTATTTCCGATAAAGAAAAATACGATTCGCTCTTTAACGTAGAGGAGCGCCCTGTTTTCACGAAGGTTCGCAATTCTCCCCCCACTTATTACAGCGAAACCTCCGACGTTAAAAATTCGCTTATTGCCGACGGTTGCATTATCGACGGTACTGTTGAAAACTGCATACTTTTCCGCGGTGTTAAGGTTGGCAAAGGAGCTGTTGTTAAAAACTCCGTTCTTTTCCAGGATACTTTCGTGGGCGATAACGTTTCGCTTAACTGCGTTGTTTCCGATAAAAACGTGGTAATTCACGAGGGAGTTACGCTTTCCGGCGCACCCACGCTTCCTTTCTACCTTGAAAAGAGAAAAATGATTTAATTTTGCAGGAGGTGCTTATACTATGAAAAAGATACTTTTTGCAGGCTCTGAGGCAATGCCTTTTGCGGCAACTGGCGGCCTTGGTGACGTGCTTGGCGCTTTGCCCCCCGCTCTTGCGGCGGTAAACCCCGATTGGGACGTGCGCGTGGTTATGCCCCTTTACGCTCAGGTGAGCGAAGAATGGCGCTCTAAAATGACGCTTGTGGAGGTTATAAACGTAACTCTTTCCTGGCGCGAGCAGTACTGCGGCATTTACTCGCTCGATTATAAAGGCGTTAAATATTATTTTGTAGATAACGAATATTACTTCGGCCGCACGGCGCTTTACGGCTTTTTCGATGACCCCGAGCGCTTTGCCTTCTTCTCCCGCGCGGTGCTGGACCTTATGGGCGTTACGGGTTTCTACCCCGATGTGCTGCACGCGAACGACTGGCAAACGGCGCTTTCCGTTATCGCGCTCAAGGAAGAGCGCGGCGGTATGGAAGGGTATAAGGACGTGCGCGCGGTTTACACTATTCACAATATCGACTATCAGGGCGTTTACGGCATGGGAATTATCAACGACGTATTCGGCCTTGCAGAGGAAAAGGCTTCCATCGTTGAGTACAGCGGCGCGCTCAACCTTACCAAGGGCGCTGTGGTATGCGCAGATTTCGTTACGACGGTAAGCCCGCAGTACGCGCAGGAAATAAGAACGGAATACTTCTCGCACGGCCTGCACCATATTATAAATCAGTACGCATTCAAGCTCGGCGGAATTATAAACGGTATCGACGAAGCGGCTTACGACCCGAGCAAAGATGCAGATATCCCCACGGCGTTTTCCGCCGATGCGCTTGCTGGTAAGAAAGCCTGCAAGGAAGCGCTTCAGCGCGAATTCGGGCTTGATATCCGCCCCGACGTTCCCGTAATCGCCATGGTTTCCCGCCTTGCGGAGCACAAGGGCTTCGACCTTGTTTGCAAGGTGGCAGACGAGCTTATGAACGATGACGTTCAGTTCGTGCTTCTCGGCACGGGCGATGCGGCTTACGAAGCCTTCTTCGATGAGTTCGGCAAGCGCCACCCCGGCCGCGCAGGCATACGCCTTGCATACAACCGCAAGCTTTCCAAGCTTATCTATGCAGGCGCAGATATGTTCCTCATGCCCTCTAAATCGGAGGCGTGCGGTCTTGCGCAGATGATAGCTTCGCGCTACGGCACTGTGCCGATAGTTCGCGAAACGGGCGGGCTTTACGATACGATCAAGCCCTATTCCTGGAACAGAACGGGTAACGGTTTTACCTTTGCGGCATATAATGCATACGATATGCTCTACGTTATAAGAGAAGCAGAGGGTGTTTACCGCGACCGCGAAAACTGGGAAGAGCTTGTGGCAAAAATTATGAAAATAGACTTTTCGTGGAACAGCTCTGCGGCTAAATACGCAGCCCTCTACGATGAAGTAACAAAAGGTTGACTTTAGAAACACCCTCTTTTAAGGTTTACCTTATTCCAAAGCAATAAATTTCGGAGGACAAAATGTCAGATAACACCAAACAGCAAAAAATCAAGGAGGCGCTGGAAAATAAGCTTTCGCGCTATTTCGGCGTAGCGGCAGACGACGCTTCCAAAGAACAGGTTTACAAAGCGGTAATACTCACTGTAAAGGATATGCTCACAAGCGGCAGAAGTGCATACCGCAAAGCAATGAAAAACGATAAGGCAAAGAGAGTTTATTACCTTTGCATGGAATTTCTTATCGGTCCGCTGCTTCGCAACAACCTTCGCAACCTCGGCGTTGCCGACGAATACGCGCAGGTTCTGGGCGAAATGGGCTACGATATAAATGAAATTTACACTATGGAGCGCGACCCCGGCCTTGGCAACGGCGGCTTGGGCAGACTCGCCGCGTGCTTTATGGATTCGCTCACAACTCTCGATTACCCCGCAACGGGCTTTTCGCTCTGCTACGAGTACGGTCTTTTCAAGCAGAAGATAATAGACGGCGACCAGGTTGAAATGCCCGACGTATGGATGCCCTCGGGCGAGGGCTGGCTCGTGCCCAGAACGGATAAAACCTTTTCCGTTCGCTTCGGCGGCAAGCTTGCCGAAAGATGGGATGAAGACCACCTCAATATAATCCACACAGATTACGACGAGGTTCAGGCGGTGCCTTACGATATTATGATATCGGGCTACGAAAGCTTCGCGGTGAATAACCTTCGCCTTTGGAAAGCCCACGATATCACAAACTTCAATATGAAGCTGTTTACACAGGGCCAGTATATGCAGGCTGTGAAGCAGAATACCGACGCGGAAACGATAACGAAGGTGCTTTATCCTTCCGACGACCATATGGAAGGTAAAATTCTTCGCCTTAACCAGCAGTATTTCCTTGTTTCCGCTTCTCTCCAGAACATCATTGCAGACCACCTTGCTGTTTACGGTAACCTTTCCAATTTTGCGGAAAAGAACTCCATTCATATAAACGATACACACCCCGCGCTCTGCATTCCCGAGCTTATGAGAATTTTTATGGACACATATTCCTTCTCTTGGGAATCTGCCTGGGATATTGTAAAAAATACGGTTTCTTACACGAACCATACGGTGCTTCCCGAAGCGCTTGAGTGCTGGAACGAAGACCTCTTCCGCCTCCGCCTTCCGAGAATTCACCAGATCGTTTGCGAAATCAACCGCCGCTTCTGCGCCGACCTCTGGAACCTCTACCCCGGCGACTGGGATAGAATTTCCCGTATGTCTATTATCGCGAACGGCAGCGTGAGAATGGCAAATCTCTCCGTTGTGGGCTCTCATACAACGAACGGCGTTTCCGCGCTCCACAGCGAAATCCTTAAGCAGACGGTATTCCACGATTTCTATAAGATGACCCCCGATAAGTTCACGAACGTTACAAACGGTATTGCCCACCGCCGCTGGCTATGCTACTCCAACCCCGAGCTTGCAAGCTTGCTCGACGAAACTATAGGCGAGGATTACCGTAAGAACCCGCAGGCTATTTCCGCTTTCGCAAAATACGTAAGCGATGCCGCGGTTATCGATGAGCTTCGCGCTATCAAGCACAGAAACAAGGAAAGATTTGCGCACAAATACCGCACGGTTACGGGCGGCGCAATAGATACGCACGCTATATTCGACGTACAGGTTAAGCGTATGCACGAATATAAGCGCCAGCTTCTCAACGTGCTCAAAATAGTTTCGCTCTACGACGAGCTTCTTGCAAACCCCGACCTCAATATCAAGCCGCAGACGTTTATTTTCGGCGGCAAGGCGGCGCCCGGATACTATTTCGCAAAAGAAATAATCAAGCTTATCTGGTGCCTTGGCAAGGATATTGAAAAGCACCCGAAAATACGCGAAAAGCTGCGCGTTATCTACCTTGAAGATTACAACGTAAGCACGGCAGAAATTCTTATGCCCGCCACGGATATTTCCGAGCAGATTTCGCTTGCGGGCAAAGAGGCTTCGGGCACGGGCTGCATGAAATTTATGATAAACGGCGCGCTCACGCTCGGCACGCTCGACGGCGCAAACGTTGAAATGGCAGAGGCTGTGGGCAGAGATAATATCTACATCTTCGGCCTTACTGCAGACGAGGTAGACGACCTTTGGAAGCGCGGCTACAACTCCATGCTCTATTACAAGACCAACGCAAGGCTGAAATCAACGATAGACCGCATTGCAAAGGGCTTCCACGGCGAAGATTTTGCAAATATCGTAAACTACTTCCTTGGCAACGGCAGAATTGCCGACCCGTATATGTGCCTTGCCGATTTTGAATCTTACGTAAAGACGGCGCAGGACGTTGTAGACGATTACTCCAACAGAGAAGCGTGGACAAAGCGCTCGCTTCTCAACATTGCCGCGGCGGGCAAATTTGCTTCCGACAGAAGCATTACGGAATACGCCGAAAACATTTGGAACCTGACAAAAGTAAAGGAATAACTTTTTTATGGCGAGCTTTATAAAAGGCACAAAAATTTGGAACAGGATAGAGAAAAAGTTTCTTATAACCGACCACGGCGAGGCAGAAACGGGGCTTTGCGGCGCGTTTACGCTCGATTCCACCGTGCGCTTCACTCTGGAAGCAATGTCGGCTACTTGTGTGAAAATGGTGATTTTCGCAGATGCCGACGGTAAGAAAAAGGAATTTGAAATGAGCAAGAGCGAAGGCGGCGGCTTTTTTCTCGAACTTCCCATGAACAAAATTTCGAAGAAAAGCGGACTGTTCTTTTATGAATACTTGCTGAAAAATGCGCACGGCGAATTTTTCGTCGTGCGCGATAACGCAGATTTTTCCGATAAGATTATAGATAAAGAGCCGCAGGGCGACGAACGCTTTCAGCTCCTTATTTATGAGCCGAGGGAAGTATACCCCGAGTTTTTCCGCGGCGGTATAGCTTACCAGATATTTCCCGACAGATTTTTCCGCGGCGGGCACGAGGAGCTGAAGGCAGACGCAAAGATTAACCCCGACTGGTACCACGGCACGCCAGAATATTTTCGCCCGGGTGATAAGAACTTTAAAAACAACGTCTTTTTCGGCGGCGACCTGCCCGGTATAGAGCAAAAACTGAAATATATCGCCTCGCTCGGCGTTACGGCGATATACCTCAACCCCATTTTCCTCTCTTCCTCTACGCATAAATACGATACGGCGGATTATACGAAAATAGATCCGATGTTCGGCGGGGAAGAAGCTTTCCGTTCGCTTATAAAGGCAGCGAAGAAATATAAAATTTCGATAATACTCGACGGTGTTTTCAACCACACGGGCGACGATAGCGTATATTTCAACAAATACGGTAAGTACGATGGGCTTGGTGCATACCAATCGAAGGAATCGCCTTATGCGGAATGGTTCAATTTTACGGAATTTCCCGAAGAATATGAATCGTGGTGGGGCTTTAAAAACCTTCCGCGCGTGATGAGCGATAACCCTTCCTATAAAAAATTTCTTTTCGGAAAAGACGGCGTTGTGAGAAAATATATCCGCGAGGGTATTTGCGGCTGGAGGCTCGACGTTGCCGACGAGCTTTCCGATGAATTTTTGGAGGAGCTTTCCGCCGCGGCGCGCGCGGAAAGGGAAGACGCGCTTATTATCGGCGAGGTCTGGGAGGATGCTTCCAACAAGGTTTCTTACGGCAAGCGCCGCTCCTACTTCAGCGGTAAGGAGCTGGACTCTGTAATGAACTACCCTGTGCGCGAGGCGATACTTGCCTATGTGCGCCACGGAGATATGTGGAAATTTATGCGCACGGTGAATTCGCTCTATTATAATTACCCGAGAGAAATGACACATCAGCTCCTTAACCTGCTCGGCACGCACGATACCGTGCGCGCGATAACCGCGCTTGCGGGGGCGGGCAGCGAGGGGCTTTCGGTGGATATGCTCGCGGCAAAGCGAATGACACAGGATGAATACAGGCTTGGCATAAAGCGAATGAAGCTTGCATACTTCATACTTGCCACTGTGCCGGGCGTGCCTTGCATCTATTACGGCGACGAAATCGGTATGCAGGGCGAAAAAGACCCGTTCAACCGTATGCCGTACCCGTGGGGGCAGGAAAACCACGAGCTTTTGCGATACTTCCGCAAGGTTGGCAGAATGAGAAGGCGCGAAAGCGACTTCTTTGCCGATGCGGAATTTGAGCTGATGTATATCGATCGCTCAATTCTTGTTTTCGAAAGAAAGAAGGGCGAAGAAATTCTTGTTTCCGTGGTGAACCGTTCGAAGGATGTTTTCGCTTTCAGCGCAGACGACGAGGTAAACGAAATTTTCTACCAGCGCACGGGCATGGAATTTGAAGTTAAGGGTATGAGCGCATATTGCTTCAAAATGAACAAGGATACGAAATACGGCGTTGTGCCGAGGCTGAAAAAATGAAAAGGCTTGCGGCTCTGGCTATAATAACGGTGGCGCTGCTTTCTTCCTGCGCGCGTGCGGATATAACCGTGAAGCAGGGCGAAAGCCGCGCGGAAAACACCTTTCCCGAAAACGTCGGCGTTTTTGCGCTAACGGTGAACATTTCCTCGGGTACCTTCCATACAGACGCGGAATGCCGCCATGTGAAAAACACCAAAGAGGAAAACAAAAAAATAATTTATTACATCGATATAAACGATGCGCGCGCAGACGGCTATAAGCCTTGCTCTGCGTGCGCCCCTGAATATAAAAACACGGAGGAAAACCATGGTTAAATTTGAAACTGCATTTGCAGGGAAGACGCTTGAGCTTTCCGTATATGCGGAAAATATCGTTCGCGTCAGGGTAAGCGATAAATTTGAACCCACTCTTTTTGAAAGATACAATATCTACAGAAAACCCGATGCAACGGGCGAAGCAACCGCAAACGGTGTGCGCACGGGCAAGCTTTCTGTAGAATATAAGGAAGGAAAAATTTATTTTTCTTCCGATAAGTTCGAAAGAAGCATAGACCTCGATAACTCCAGAGTTGACGAGATCAAAACCTATATGAACGAGCGCCTCAACGAATTCCACGATGAGCACGTTGTTATCATAGGCTCTGAGGATGAAGAACAGCTCGAAGCAAAAACAAAGGAATTCCAGCTCGACCCCAAATATATCACGATAAATACGGCAGACGATATTTTCTACGGTCTTGGCGAAAGCAATACAGACAGACTTATCCTTAACGGCAAAACATACCGCGAGCGCGTTGTTTATCAGAAATATGAATTCCCCGTGCCTTACCTTATGACACCCGCGGGTTACGGTATTCTTGCAAACACGTCATTCTGGCACGGCATAGACGTTTGCGCGAAAAAGCAGGGCGAAATTGTATGGTACCTCCCCCAGGGCGATATCGACTTTATGATTTTTGCGGGCGATACTCTCCGTGCAATACTCGAACGCTATACATACGTTGCGGGCAGACCGATGCTCCTTCCCAAATGGGCTTACGGTCTTACGTTTATAGAGCTTTGCCAGGCAACTCAGTTTGACGTTATGGCAGACGCAGAGCGTTTCCGCAGACACGGTATTCCTTGCAGCGCGATAAGCCTTGAACCGGGCTGGACTGTAAGAAGATATGATTTTTCCACGGAAAAGGAATGGAACAGAGATAGATATTATATCAATAAATGGGCTCAGGGCGATAAACCCAACCCCAGCTTCTTCTCCTCCGCGCTCAAGCGCACGGGCTTCCGCCTCCACGCTTGGATGTGCTGCCAGTTTGACTTCTCTGCAAACGAAGAAAGACTTATCGGCAATACAGAATGTGCGCCCGAAATTCCCGCGTTCTTCGACC
>JAFTNI010000127.1 GCA_017451975.1 Clostridia bacterium | reverse complement strand
TCTCCGGCATTCGCTCGCGCATAGACGAAAGCAAGGGGCCCGGTCACTTCCGCGGTCTTGCAGTAACGCTTATTGCGGCTTCGTTCATTTCGCTTGCTTTTATGGGCCTTGCGGGAATAGTTGATAATATATTTGCATAAGGAGGAAAGGTACGATGGGTGTATTAAAAGAAACATTTACCGTATTGCTTGCGGTTCTTCCTATATGCGCTGTTTTGGGTGTATTGCTCGCGTTCTTTTCCTATAAATTCAGTGTAAAAGAAAACGAAACAGCAAAAAAAGTGCGCGCTTGCCTGCCCGGTATAAACTGCGGTGCCTGCGGATTTAAAGGTTGCGACGATTACGCCGCCGCAATAGCGGAAGGCAGGGCAGAGCCCAACCTTTGCGTGCCGGGTGCGGAAACCGCTGCAAGCGAAATCGGTGAAATACTCGGTGTTGAGGTTGCAGGACCTAACGACGTAGTTGCTTTCGTTGCTTGCAACGGAAACTGCGAAGCAACATCTAAAAAAGCGGCTTACGACGGCATTTCAACGTGTCGGGCGGCTTCTATGATATACGGTGGGCCTGAAGCGTGCAATTTCGGTTGCCTTGGGCTTGGCGATTGCGCGGCAAGATGCCCCGCAAACGCAATTTGCATAAAAGACGGTATCGCTCACGTAGATACAAGCCGTTGTCTGGGCTGCGCTCTTTGCGTGTCGGTTTGCCCGAAGAAAATCATTTCAATGGTTCCCCAAAAAACGAAAACCGCTGTTATGTGCAATAACAAAGATAAGGGTGCAGAGGCACGCAAGGTTTGCAAAAACGCTTGCATTGCCTGCAAAAAATGCGAAAAAACTTGCCCGCACGGTGCAATTGCGGTTGTAAACAACCTTGCGAAAATAGATTACGGCAAATGCACAGGCTGCGGAGCTTGTGCAGAGGTTTGCCCCACGGGGTGCCTTAAAAAGGTATTTTTCCCCGATCTCGGCGAATAAAATGGATTTTGTATATATACCCATCGCATTTGCGATGGGTATATATTGATATTAGTGTTCAGATACTGAGGTAGAGCATATGAATTTTCAAGAAAGCAAAAACAGCAAAAAAAAGCTGAAAAATGATGTGATTTTCATTTTGGTTTTGCTTGTAGCCGTTTCTGCATTAGGTGCGATATATTTTTTGGCGAGAGAAGACGGTAACACCGTTACCATTACGGTAGACGGCGAGCTTTTTGCGGAATATCCGCTCGATGAAGACTGCACCGTGGAAATACGCATAGGCGAAAACCTGAACGTGCTGGTTATAGAAAACGGCAAGGCTTACGTAAGCGAAGCAAGCTGCCCCGACGGCATTTGCTCTGCTCACAAACCCATATACCGCGAAGGTGAGAGCATAATATGCTTACCCAATAAGGTGGTTGTAACTGTCAGCATAAGCGGCGAAGAAAATGCCCCGGATATAATAGTATAAAAGGGAAAAGCTATGAAAAACAGACATAAAAAAATAAGAAAGTTGACTTTTCTGAGCCTTTGCGCGGCGGCGGCAATTTTACTTTCCTACGTAGAAGCGCTGATTCCCCCTATTTTCACAGCAATACCTGGAATAAAGATAGGTCTTCCCAATATAGCAATAATATTCATTCTATACCGCTTCGGCTTGCGCGATGCGGCGGTGGTTTCCTTTGTAAGATTAATAACGGTCACGTTGCTTTTTGGCAATACGCTGACTTTTATGTATAGCTTTGCAGGGGCGCTTCTGAGCCTTTTGCTTATGGCTATAATAAAAAAAGCGAATTTTCTTTCAGCTATAGGCGTAAGCGTTGCCGGCGGTGTTTCACATAACCTTGGGCAGATACTTATTGCTATGTTGCTTCTTGATACGGCAGAGATAGGGTATTATATGATAATTTTGGCTATAACGGGCATAATTTCGGGTATATTTATCGGTCTTTGCGGAAATTTTATAATTAAAAGGCTTCCTGAAAACAAAATATGATATATCTATTGACGATGTATTGACAATATTATATTATTTGAATATAGACGTATATAATATATACTTCAAAAAAATATATTTGTAAGGAGAATCCCAATATGAAAAAATTCATAAGCCTTCTTCTTTGCGCGATGGTTGTGCTTTCAGCGCTCGTTCTCACAAGCTGCGGAGAAGAAAAAACTCTCAAACTCGGTTTAGGCGTTCACAGTGTTGCAGAAAAAGCAACTAATGCTGACGGCGACACAAACGGTCAGGCTCAGGCAGTTATAACTGCAGCGGCAGTTCTCATTGACGATGAAGGCAAAATCGTTAAATGCGTTATAGATTCGGCAGACAACACCGTTTCCTATACCTCCGAAGGTAAAGCTATTGCAAACGCATCCTTCAAAACAAAATACGAGCTCGGTTATGATTATAACATGAAGCTTTACGCCGGTGCTGCCAAAGAATGGTTCGAACAGGTTGATGCTTTCTGTGCTCTTGTTGCGGGCAAAACAATGAGCGAAGTAAAAGCACTTGTTGCAGAAGGCGGCAAGGGTAACAGCGACGTTGTTGCGGCAGGCTGCACAATAGCAATTACAGATTTTGTTCTTGCAGTTGAAGATGCTGTGGCAAATGCAAAAACAACCAATGCTACAAAGAACGATATGCTCAAGCTCGGTGTTGCAACTGAACAGACAAATAAAGATGCAGACGGCGACAAGAACGGCGAAAGCAAACTCGCAACAGATATTTTTGCTGCTGCAGTTGATGCAGAAGGAAAAATTGTTGCGGCAACAAACGAATCTGTAGAAGTTAGCTTCACATTCGATGCAACAGGTAAATCCACATTCGATATATCTAAAGATATAGAAGGAAAAAGAGAAAAGGGCGATGCTTACGGTATGAAAAACCCCAATTACGGCTCTGCTAAAGAATGGTATGAGCACGCAGATGCTTTCATATCTGCTTGCATAGGCAAAAAAGCAGGCGAGATCGCTTCCATCCCCGCAGCTGATATTCAGGCGGCAGGCTGCACAATCAGCATTGACGGTTTTGTAAAAGCTGTTGCAAAAATAGGTTAACATTGCAATAAATAAGGGAGTTAACCTCCCTTATTTCCAATATTCGATGAAAATTATGATTAAAAATTCCTGTTCCGTTTTTTTGTTTTTTATATTTGTTTTTTTACAGTGTGTGCCCCTTTGCTCGTGCACTGCATCGCTCAATAAATATTCTTCATATTCATTCGATTATTTCGATACGGTAACAACTATAGTCGGATATGAAAACACACAGAGCGATTTTGAGAAAGTAAGTGCGGAAATACTTGATGAGCTTGGGGAATACCACCGTCTTTTTAATATATATCAAAGGTTTGAGGGGCTTGAAAACCTATGCACTGTAAATGAGCTTAAAGAGGGAAGTCACCGAACGGTAACGGTTGACAGGCGCATAATAGATATGCTTCTTTATGCAAAGCATATGTATTTTAAAACAAACGGCAAGGTGAACATTGCCATGGGGAGTGTGCTTTCCATATGGCATGAATACCGCCAAAGCGGTATATCTGCGCCGTGGGAGGCGAAGCTTCCGCCTATGGAAAAGCTTATAGCCGCCTCAGAGCACACGGATATAAACAACCTTGTAATAGATGAAGAAAACTGTACGGTTACTATTACAGACCCATATATGACGCTCGATGTAGGCGCTATTGCCAAGGGGTATGCGGTAGAAATGGTAGCGCAAAGCCTTGAGAGAAAAGGGATAAGTGGCTACGTTATAAACATAGGCGGCAACGTTCGCACCGTCGGCGCAAAGGGTGACGGCGAAAAGTGGACAGTTGGCATAGAAAACCCCTATGATAATGAACAATATCTTTCTTACGTAGGTCTTAGCAGTGAAGCGCTTGTTACAAGCGGTTCATA
>JAFTNI010000126.1 GCA_017451975.1 Clostridia bacterium | reverse complement strand
TATTACCTTGCTCGGCGGCTTTTGTAAACCATTCAAAAGCTTTTTGGTAGCTTTGTACTACGCCGTTGCCGTATTGATAGCAATATCCGAGTTGGCGTTGCGACCAAGCGTTGCCGTTTTCAGCGGATTTTGTATACCATTCAACTGCTTTATTGTAGCTTTGCGTAACATAATAACCTTTTTCATATAAGAAGCCGATATCGCCCTGCGACTGAGCGTGGCCTTGCGCTGCCGCCTTGCTGTACCACTCAAAGGCCTTCTGGTAGTTTTGCGCTACACCGTTGCCGAATTGATAACAGTAACCCAAGGCGCGCTGCGCCCAAATATGTCCGCTTTCGGCGGCTTTGAGGTAATATTCTGCGGCTTTTGCATAATTTTGTGCTACATCTGTGCCGTAGTAATATTTTTTTGCAAGTTCATACTGTTCTTCAGCGGTGTCACCTTTTTTGATGTCAGATTGCTTTGAAGTATTTTCATCGGCAAGAGCGCTGCTTTTAGAGCTTGTGCTTGCGTCTGCGTAATAGGATGAGGGCTTGGCGCTGTCTGCCGCATAGCTTTCGGCGGTTGCTCTTTCATGCTCGTGGGAGCCGTAGCGTGCCGCGCCGGCGGCAACCGCCATCGCGGGGCGGTATTTGATAATTTTTTCTGCATATTCTGGCAACTGCTTGCGGAGAGTTTTTTCTACCATAGGCATTTCCGAGGAGCCGCCTGTTATAATGATGTATCCGGGTTTTTGAGGGGCACATTCCGCGAGAAGCTCTTTTGTGAGATTGACCGTTTTCATAATAAGAGAACGGATTTTTTTCTCAAATTCTTCGCGTGTAACCTCTATTTCAAGCGCTTCGTCGTCGTGCACTATTTCGGGGTATGTGATGTCATATGCGGAAAGGTCGATTTTTGCTTTTTCCGCTTCTGTTTCTTTAAGGCTTGATTGCTCTCGTTTGGTTAGCTTTTCTTCGCCCAAAAGTGCTTTTACCTTTGCTTTGAGAAGGTTGAGCATTAGCCTGTCGAAATCTGCCCCGCCAACGTCGTTAAGGCTTCGGTAGGCTACTATATCATAATAATATTTATCGCCGCCTGCGCCCATTTTGCCTTTCGGGTATGCCGCAACGAGCGTGGCGTTGAACGTACCGCCGAGGTCATATACGAGAACGGTGGCGTCTTTTTCTGTTTTTCCGTTTTCGGAAAGGTAGGCGAGTGCCGCCGCCGCGGGCGCGGCTATAGTGCCGTCTACCTTAACCCTTGTGCCGTCTTCAAGCGTTGCTTTTTCGGCAAGCTCTGTAAGCTTGCGACGTTGTTCGGCGGTATAAAATGCGGGGTAGGAAATGGAGATAAGGTTCGTTGTTGTTCGGAAGTCGGAAAGCAACTGCTTATTGGCAATTCTTACGCAGTATTCGATAAAACGTGTAATAACATCGTCGATATTAACGCTTTTACCGTCGAGGCTTACGGTTTGCCCCATCTGCTTTTTTAAGCCTTTTATTCTGTTTTCGCGTGGGATTGCGTGGCTTGAAGTAGCATCGTAGCCAAATAATTCACCGCGGCTTTTAGAATAAAAGTAAACGCTGGGTATACCGTGTTCATCGGTATGGGGGAGCAACCTATGTACATCTCCGCCGACTTTTGTTTCGTAATTGAAGTCTTCGACAAAACAAGGAATTGATACTGTATCTCCAAAATCAAAACCAATAATTGTTTTATTCATAAAAATCTTCTTTCTTTAATAAAAATAAATCAATAATCAAAGGCGTTTTCTCCGAGCATTATATCGTCGCTCGGCAAAATGCTTTCATCTACATAGCAACCGGAGAATGCGCGGTTACCGATATATTTAAGCGAATAGGGAAGAACTACGTTTTCCAGCTTATCGCACTTATTGAACGCGAACTTGCCTATTTTTGTAACACCTTCGGGAACCGTGATTTTTGTAAGGCTTATGCATTTCTGGAACGTGGTATCTGCAATTTCCGTAAGAGCAGAGGAAAGATTTATTTCCATAAGGCTCGTGCATTTGTTGAAAGCCATCTTTTCTATTACGGTAACGCTATCGGGCATTTTAACGCTCTTAAGGTTTGTGCAGTTGGAAAATGCACTAGCGCCTATTTTCTGCATGCTTGCGGGAAGAACAACGCTTACGATGTTTTCGTTTTCTTTATATGCGGCGTGCTCGATTTCCGTCATACCGTATTTAAGAATTTCTTCCGTGCCGTCGGCATAAACTATTTTGCCGTCTTTTATCTGTGCGGCTTTTGCTTCTTCAATCTGTACGGTAAGGGAAGCGATTTCTGCTTTTACCGTTTTTTCCATTTCGCTCGAGGTTGCAATGAGCATCTGCAAGCGGGAAATTTCGTTTGAAGTCTTTTTAGATTCTGCCGCTGCCGTGTTTTTAGCTTTGCCGGCAGACATAGCTGCGGCTCTTGCTTCTGCTTCCGCTTTTGATTTGAGGTCGGCTTCCGCTTTTGCTTTTTTTGCAGATGCTTCCGCTTCCTTTGCCTGCGCGGCGGCTTTTGCTTTTTCACGGGCTTCGGCCTCTGCTTTTGCCCTTGCTTCTGCTTCGAGCGCGGCTCTTCTTTCCATTTCTGCCAGAGCTTTCTTTTGGTTTTCAAGCGCTGTGCGCTCTTTCTCGCGCGATGCGTTTTTGGCTTTTGCCGCCTCGTTTGCCTTGGAGTTAGCGCCGGCTTCAAGCGCACCTTGCCTTGCGGCTTCAGCATCGAACTCTGTTTTCTTAAGCTCTGCCGTGTTTTTCTTTACCTGAGCATCGGCGCGGTCGGCTTCAAGTTTGAGAAGCTTTTTCTGCGCTTCGGCGAGCTTTGCACTTAGTGCATCTATTTCATCGTTGTTGCTGTTCTGAAGCATATTATATGCATTAATAAGCGGTTCGTTGCCTATGCCGATATCGATAGTATCCCACATTGCTTTTGTACCGCTGTAGTTTACGTTTATAAGGGAGGCACAGCCGCGGAAGGCATCGTCGCCTATTCTTACAACGCTCGTGGAAAATTCAATTTCCGTCATACCGGAGCAATCTGCAAAAGCTTCGTCTTCAATTTCCTCGATGCTATCGGGCAAAGCAATCGTTTTAAGCTTGGGGGAGCCTGCAAAAGCGCAATAGCCTATTTTGGTTACACTGTCGTCCTGTGGGATTTTGGTAGACATGCAGCCGGAAATAAGGTTTTCACGCTTGATATCCACAATACAATCTCCGTTGCCGCAGTAATTTTTATTTCGTTTATCTATTGTTATGCCACAAAGGCTTTCGCAGAAGCTGAGCACACCCTGACCAATGCTTTCCACGCTTGCGGGAATGGTTATTCTTTCGAGCGATTTACAACCGAGAAAAGCGCCGTTGCCAAGGCTTTTCACCGTGTAGGGAATGTACATTTTGCGAAGCGAATGACATTCCGAAAAAGCATAATCGCCGATATGCAGAAGCGTTTCGGGGAATACTATTTCTATAAGGTTTTTGCAGTTTGCAAAAGCTTCGTTGCATATGCGCGTAACCCCTTCGGGAAGAATAACTCTTACTATATCGTTTCTGTCGCTGTATGCATCGGAAAGGATTTCCTCTGTGCCGTAGGGGATTTTTTCCTCTTTGCCGTTGGAGAGTATAACCTTGCCGCTTTTATCTTCTTCGATTACTTCTTCTTCCTCTTCTTCAAC
>JAFTNI010000125.1 GCA_017451975.1 Clostridia bacterium | reverse complement strand
CGGCATAGATTCCTATAAGGTTGACCCTTGCCGTATGGTAGATACCTCCGACGAAACTAAGGTTTATGCAAACGGCAGAGGCGAAGCGGAAATGCACAGCATGTTCCAGACACTTGTTGTTAAGGAAATGTACCACGGAGCAAGAAAGCACCGCGGCAACGTAAGACCTATGCACCACTACTGCGGCGGCTACACGGGCACGGGCGCTCTTACCGCTACGAACACGGGCGATACGGGCGGCGGGCTCAACACTCTTGCCTGGGTTCTTAACCTCGGCCTTTCCGGTGTTTCCAACACGACTTGCGATATGAATATCTTCAATACGAACGGTATTCACTATGCGTTCTTCACGGGTTGGTGCCAGCTTAACTCCTGGGCGGGCTTCGAGCACCCCTGGTGGGCAGGCGAAAAGCACTGCAACCTTTTCAAATTCTACGATATTATGCGTTACGCGCTTATGCCTTACATCTATTCCCACTCCATAGAGGCGAATATGACGGGTACACCTATTTGCCGCGCGCTTCCGCTCATGTTTGACGACGTGCTTGCAAGCAACGTTGTTTCCGAGTATATGTTTGGCGACAGCATTCTCGTAGGCGCTTTCTCCGATAAGATCTATTTGCCGCAGGGAAGCATCTGGTACGATGCATGGACGGGCAAATCTTACGAAGGCGGCCAGGAAATCAAGGTTGAAATTCCCGAGGGCAGGGGCGGCCCGCTCTTCATTCGCGGCGGCGCTATCATTCCCACGGAAAAACCGAAGCAGTATGAAGACGACATTAACACGGCAAACCTTATTCTTAACCTCTACCCCTTCGGCAAGAGCGAATACACGCTTTACGAGGACGACGGCGTAACCTTCGATTATCAGGACGGTGCAAGAGCAGAAACCAAATTTGCTATGGCAGAGAACGAAAAGGGCTTCACGCTCACGGTAGGTGCAAGAAAAGGCGCTTTCCACGGCATGACGGAAAACAGAACCTACACGGCGAAAGTAAAACTTGAAAAAGCTCCTCTTTCCGTTACTGTTGACGGCAAAGAAACATCCTTCGATTATGCAGACGGCTTTGCAACGTTTGAAATCGGCAAGGGCAGAGTAGCTGAAGTTGTTTACGGTTATTAATATATTATATATGGAAGAAAAACCTCGTTGCGTTTGCAACGAGGTTTTTTGCTTATATGTTATTTTCCATCTCTGTCGTGGGACCGTAGTCTATTTTCCAATCAAAGGATGACATGAGAGTTTCGCAGCTTACGCAGCGTTCGCCGATATATACCCATTTTACATCGCCGTTTTCTCTGCGAACAAAGCCGACTTTTACGTTAAAGCTTTTGTTTTTACAAATAGGACATTTTATTGTTTTGTGAGAAACTTCTTTCCAAATTTCCTCGCAATCTAAAATTATTTTTTTACGATTGCAGGCAGAGCATTTTATTTGAACTGCGTTTTCGTCTTGGTCACCTTTGAGTTCAAAGATATTACCGCCGCACTCATGGCAAACAACAGATTTTACATCAATATCCGGAAGTTCGGTGTATTCCTGTAAATATTCGGTAATATCATCGGCGCTATCGCCTGTCCAAAAATATTTTGTTTTGTCTATCATAAAATTCTCCTTTGTGTAAATTTAACAGGGAAGTGAAGCATCGGCTTGCACCGATATGAAGCGCTCGCGTTTGCTTGCATGAAGCGAAGCGCGGGAAATTTTAGTGTGCCGAAGGCAGACTTCACAGAGCGGAGTTCGGCTTCGTTTCTTCATACACTGAAAGTGCGCTTCATTGAAAAATACCAACGCTTGTGCGTTGGTATTTTTCTGGCCCGCCCTGCGGGGGTCGAACCCGCAACCGTCAGAATCGGAATCTGATACTCTATCCTATTGAGCTAAAGGCGGATATGCGGGAGGAGCAAGCTCCTCCCCTGCGTTGTTTAAGAGCTTTTTGTGAACGAAGTTCTTTGCGGAGCTTTCTTTCAAGAAAGCGACAAAGCTTCTTTTACAGCTTTTGCAAGCTGGTCGGGGCAGGATGTGCCGCCGCGGCACTGTGTGCCTTCAAGGCGGGCAACGAGCTCTGTTGCCTCCATGCCTTCTGCCAAAGCGGAAAGACCCTGAGTGTTGCCGCGGCAACCGCCGTCGAACTTCACGTTGTGCACTTTGCCGTCTTCAAGCTCGAAGTGGATGTTTCTGGAGCAAACGCCGCGCGTTTTGTATGTAAATTTCTGTGACATTTTATTTCACCTCTTGACTTTTATTTAAATTTACTATATAATAATTAATTGTTGTGATTAAAAACAACCGGGCATTATTTATTGCATTGCGTATGAGAATATAATATCACATATCAGGGCAGAAGAAAAGCCTTTTTTGCCGATAAAATAAAACTTTGTGCAAACTATACAAAGTTTTAATATGAAAATCTTGAATTTTCTACATATTTTTTCGAGAAAATACTTGATTTTTATGCGGGAATGCGATATAATAATTATGCTTGATGTGCGATGACGCGGGAGGTTGCTGCGAAAGCAGGTTATTTCCGCTGAGTATGTCCGAAACAATTCGGGCGAGAACATTTTAGAACACTTTGCAATTTCTTCCGGATATTGCACCGCGTGCGGTGTTAATCCGCTAAAGGAAGATTGCGCATTTACCACCGGAACCCAATGTTGGATAAGATTTCCCTTTTGCATCCGGTTTTTTATATGGCTCGGCTGGAAACGCCCGGGCGAGTGTTACGAAAATTCTTCGGTCGCCGCAACAAAATATTTAAGGAGGCAAAATCAAGTGGCAGCAAGTGAAAAAATCAGAATCAAACTGAAAAGCTATGACAGCGCGCTTATCGATGCAGCAGCAGCAAAATTTGTTGATGCAGCGAAGAGAAACGGTGCGACCGTATCCGGTCCCATTCCGCTTCCCACAGACAGAGAAATCATCACGATTCTCCGCGCAGTACACAAGTACAAAGATAGCCGCGAGCAGTTTGAAATGAAAACTCACAAGAGACTCATTGATGTTATCGAACCGTCCCAGAAGACAGTTGAAGCACTTTCCAGTCTCGAACTTCCGGCCGGAGTTGAAGTAGAAATCAAACTTTAATTTATATATATTTGATTTCGCAACTGCGCAGGGTAGTGAACGACAGCCTAATCTTCATTATATAAATGCGCAGCGGTTGGTCAAGTCGAACCACTCTCACGAAGTTCGACCAATAACTAATACAGGAGGAAAAAACAATGAAAAAAGGTATCATAGGCAAGAAGATCGGTATGACACAGCTTTTCGATGAAAAAGGCAACGTTATCCCGGTTACAGTAATTGAAGCAGGTCCTTGCGTTGTAGCTCAGAAGAAAACTGTTGAAAAAGACGGTTACTCCAGCGTACAGCTCGGATTTGAAGATGTTGCTGAAAGAAAGCTTAACAAAGCTGAAAAAGGCCACTTCGCAAAAGCAGGCGTGGCAAACAAGAAGCATCTCAAAGAATTCAAACTTGACGATGCAGCAAGCATGAACGTTGGCGATGTTGTAACAGCCGACACATTCGTTGCAGGTGACAGAGTTGATATCACAGGTATCACAAAAGG
>JAFTNI010000124.1 GCA_017451975.1 Clostridia bacterium | reverse complement strand
ACATTAAACGACTTGAAACAGGTTTTACAATGAGAGGGTTGCAAACCCCTGTTCCTTATCACAATTACTATAATATAATACCACTTATTATTGAAAAAAGCAATAGTTTTTTGAAAATTATTTTAATTTATTTCTTATATTTTCAGTTTTCTTTTTGCCGCCAAGCTTATTTTCTGTACCTTTTACAAGGCGAACGATATTTTCTCTGTGGAGCCAGATGATAAGAACACCCATAATTACGGAGAAAATTGTTCTCAGCGGGAAAGCATACTGCACAAACTCGCCGCTTGCATAGCAAATGTAATCCTTCACAAACCAGAAGAAATTGAGAAGCGGAAAAAGTACCGCCGCGATGATCGCTGCAAGCGAAACGTATTTTGTGAAAATAATAACGAAAGCCCAAACGCCTATGCAAGTGAGGAACACAAGCGGGTTAAGAACGAGCATTGTGCCCGCCGCAACAACAACACCCTTGCCGCCCTTGAAGCCATAGTATATGGGGAAAGCGTGGCCGAGCATGCAGCAAAGACCTGCTATGTATGCAAAGCCGTCGCCGGGCATGAGGAAAAGAGCGAGAAGAACGGAAACAACAGCCTTGAGCAAATCGCCGAGAAGCGTGAGGAGCGCGGCGCTCTTGCCGTGCGTGCGAAGCATATTTGTAGCGCCCGCGTTGCCGCTGCCGTGTGTACGTACATCGTCTTTGTATCTGCTTTTGGAAATTATAACTGCAAAATTAAGGCTGCCGAGAAGGTAAGGCACCACTACGCAGGCAACTATACCAAGAATGAAAATTGCTATATGGGAATCGTATCCTATAATACCGTTTCTGATAAGTTCAAACATAATTTTACTCTCCTATAGATCAGTTTGTGTCATCGCCCTTCTGGCGGATAACAAGACGGATGGGTGTGCCCGCAAAGCCGAAAGCTTCGCGGAGCTTGTTTTCAAGGTAACGCTGGTAGGAAAAATGGAAAAGCTCTGCATCGTTAACGAAGAAAACAAATGTGGGGGGCTTCACGCCCGATTGAGTCATGTAGTAAATTTTCAGCCTCTTGCCTCTGTCTGTGGGGGGCTGAACGCGCGTTTGCGCATCGGTAAGAACGTCGTTGAGCATACCCGTGGTAATGCGCTTTGCGTTTTCGTTTGCAACGGCTACGACAGTTTCGAAAATCTTGTTAAGGCGCTGGCCCGTTTTTGCGGAAACGAAAACAATGGGTGCATAGGGCATGAAGGAAAGCGCATTGCGTATATCGTCTGTGAATTTTTTAACGGTAGAATTATCTTTTTCAACAATATCCCATTTGTTCACAACGATAACGGAAGCCTTGCCCGATTCGTGCGCAATGCCCGCTATTTTTTCGTCCTGCTCCGTTATACCCTCGCTTGCGTCTATCATAATAAGGCAGACATCGGCGCGTTCAACGGCATCGTGCGCGCGGATAACGCTGTATTTTTCGATTTTGTCTATAACCTTGCTCTTACGGCGCATACCCGCCGTATCAATAAGTGTGAATTTGCCGTATTCGTTTTCGAGGCGGTTATCTATCGCGTCGCGCGTTGTACCCGCTATATCGGAAACAATCATTCTTTCCTCACCGAGGAATTTGTTTACAATAGAGCTCTTGCCCGCGTTAGGCTTGCCGATAACGGCGATTTTTATGGAATCGTCGTCTTCTTCCTCGGCTTCGTCTGCCCTGGGGGAAAGCTCCAGAATTTTATCGAGTATATCGCCCGTGCCCGTGCCGTGAACAGAGGAAACAGCTATGGGGTCATCAAGCCCAAGCTCGTAAAATTCATAAAAACCGAGCGGCAGATCGCCGACGGAATCTATCTTGTTTACACCGAGGATTATAGGCTTTTTGCTTCTTTTAAGCATATTCGCTATTTCTCGGTCGTCTGCGGTTACGCCCGCGTCTATATCGCAAAGGAAAACGATAACATCCGCTGTTTCGATAGCAACCTCTGCCTGAAGCTTCATTTTTTCAAGTATTACGCTGTCGGTCTTAGGCTCTATACCGCCCGTGTCTATAAGCACGATCGGTTTGCCGTTCCATTCCGTTTCGTAGTAAATACGGTCGCGCGTTACGCCCGGCACGTTATCTACTATGGAAATTCTGGAGCCTGCTATCTTGTTGAACAGAGTGCTTTTTCCCACGTTTGGGCGCCCAACTATTGCAGCAACAGTTTTTGCCATTATCTTAAACTTCCTTTCCCGCGCTTTCGCAAAAGAAAGCACGACGGTAACTTTCCGAATATGATAATTCCCGTTCGGCAAAGGCCGAACACCAAAATTATTCAATATTCATCGTTCATTATTAATTGTTCGTTTGCGAGAAGTGACTTCACCACTTGTTCCCGATAATTTTATCGAGGAACTCATATCCGTCATTTTCGCAAAGCACTACCTCTACGCCGAGCTTTTCGCAAACCTCTTCTCTGCTCGTGCCGCAAAGGAAAAGGTCGCCGCCGTGGCGAAGCATATTTGCAGGCAGCAAAAGCTCGCCGTAAAGCTCCTTGCCCGCAAGCTGTGCAAGCAGGTCAACACCCGTAACAAGCCCCGCAACAGTAACGCTTTCACCGAAAAAGTCGTTGCGTATCTCGTATACGT
Source organism: Clostridia bacterium (assembly GCA_017451975.1). Taxonomy (GTDB): domain Bacteria; phylum Bacillota; class Clostridia; order Oscillospirales; family CAG-272; genus UMGS731. The sequence continues at coordinate 524 of JAFTNI010000124.1, read as the reverse complement.
TTATGCGCACATTCGGGAATTTTGCGCGTACCTTTTCAGCACATTCGCATATAAAGCCGTATGCGGCGTGCCCCGTGGCTATGGAAACCGAGCGCTCGCGCCCGTCGCCTTCCTCGGCTTCAAGCGCTTCTGCAAGCTCATCCTTCATAGAGGAAATCATGCCCACACCGTTTTCTATCTGGCGGTAGCCCTCGTAATATTCCCCGTCGGGAAGCGGCAAGCCCGCCTCTAAATAAAGCTCGTCGCCGCAATAAAAAACAGATGAGCCAAGCGAGCTTTTGCAAGCGGCGGCGAAAGCCTCCACCTGCGCCACAACCATAGCACTCTCCTCCTTGCTGAAGGGGGTAAGCGGATAAAGCCCGTCGCGGTGCTTCGTTAGCCCTGCGGGCACTACGGAAACGCTCGATACCTGCGGGTAAAGGCAAGCGAGGTCGTGCATTGTGCGCTCAAGGTTTTTGCCATCGTTAACGCCGCGGCAAAGCACTATCTGCGCGTTTATCTCTATTCCCGCTTTAGCAAGCTTT
>JAFTNI010000123.1 GCA_017451975.1 Clostridia bacterium | reverse complement strand
ATTTTCACTAAAATAGGTTAAAGCGTAAGCCTTCCCCCTTGCATAAGCGTTAGGGGAAGCCTAACACCCTCATAAATGAGGGCGAAAAAGTGCGCTTTCGCGCACTTTTCCCTGTCAATCCTCTATCACGATGCAATTTACCTTTCCGCTTAATGACGTGCAGGCATCGAGGGCTATAATGCCCTCTGCGCGGTAGGGCTCGAAGCAGGCATCCTCGCCCCATTCGCTTCCGCGCCCCTCCTTGGCGTGCCCCCATGAGCAATGGAAATGGCCGCAAACTATGGTTTTTCCGGGCTCTGTTACGCCGAAGCGGCGGCAAAGCTCCATGCCGTTGTGCCAACGCGCCGCAAACCAATCGTTTTTGCTTGCATTGCGCCAATCGGGGTTATAGGAATACGTTTTGTATCTAGGCGCCCAGAACGGTGCTTCTGCAAACGCAGGTATCCAACCGTGAACGAAAATATAATGCTCCGTTTCAAAATAATCCTTGCTCGCGCGCATAAGCTGCTTATAAAAAGGCGAGCTTCTGGTTTTGAAAATCAAATCTCTGTAATACGTAAGCGCATCGTCGTTCTTCATGCCCGCAAGCTGCAGTGCCGTATCCCAAGTGCCGTTTTTTATGTGGTACGAGGTGCCCATAGCAAATTCCCAAAGGTTATATTCAATATCCTCCAGCATACATTCAAGCAAGTCCTCGTGGTTACCGCGAATAAAAATAAGCTCGCCCTTTTCCAGAAGCTCCAGCATAAACGCCTGCATTTCAAGCGTTTCCTTGCCCCTGTCCAGCATATCGCCGCAAACTATAAGCACGTGCGGCTCGTTATCTGCAAAAAAGCCCGCTTCAAGAAGCGCTTTGCGCAGCTCGCTGAAAAAGCCGTGTATATCGGCAACAATATAGTATCTCATAACGCGTAACGCGGCTCCTTTCAAAATTTATCCGTTAAAATCCTCGTAAAATGCGTTTCTCATATCTACGTGCACTTTTCCGCCCTGTGCCTCGGGCCAGCAGAAAAGGTGCTCTGTGAAAACCATGCCGATGCCGCTTTCAAGGTCGGCGCTGAAGCAAGAGCCTGCAGCTCCGTCCCAGCCGAATTCGCCAAGCGGCGCTTTCGCGCCGTACGATTTATCCGTAAGCACGCGCACGCCCATGCCGTAGCCATAGCCCGCGCCCACAACACTGCCAAAGCTTTCGGGGTGGGCAACGAAGCCCGAAAGGCGGTCGCCCGCCATATATTTCACGGTTTCGGGGCGAAGCAGGCGCACGCCGTTTTTGGCGGTGCCGCCGCACGCCATGGCATCGGCAAAAACGGCGTAATCTTCAGCGCAGGAAATAAGCCCCGCGCCGCCGCTATCGTAATTTTCCGTAAGCTCAAAGCCGTTTGCCTTGCCGAAAAGGCGCATAACGCCGCCATCCCACTTCCAAAGCTCCGCCATGCGCTTTTCCTTTTCCGCCATGGGTAAATGAAAATACGTGTTCTCCATGCCAAGCGGAGCGAAAATATTTTCGCGCATAAAATCGGCAAATCTTTTTCCGCTTGCCGCCTCTATTACCGCGGCAAGCACGTCGTGGCAAAGGCTGTAGCGGAACATTTCGCCGGGGCGGAAACCCAGCGGAAGCGCTGTGAATGCGCTTATCATTTCGCGCGTGGTCGCCTTACCCGCCGTCTTCCCCACAAGCTCGGTTATCGGTCTGCTTGTAATGCCGTAGTCGAAGCCCGCGCTCATTGTAAAAAGGTGGCGCACCAGCATATTTTCGCCCACGAATATTTTTTCGCCGTTTTCTATAACGTATGCCTCGCGAATTTCAGGTAGATATTCCGCCACGGGCGCGTCGAGCGAAAGCACGCCGCGCTCGCAAAGCATCATGCCCGCCGCCACGGTAAGCGGCTTTGTGCAGGAATACATATTATAGAGCGTTTTTCCGTTTGTTTTTTCCGTGCACGCGGCATCGCGGAAGCCGCAGAAATGCTCGTAAATTTTTTCGTGATTTTTATATATTATTATGCCGCAGGAGCGCGCGTTTTTTTCGCGGTGTAGCTTTTCGATATATTCTGTAAGCTTCGGGAAATTCTGCATTTTACACCCTCTTTATTTTCTTTCGTATCTCGCAAACGTCCTCGCGCTTGGGCGGGTTCGTGCCCGCCGTAAGGCAAGCGGCACTGCCATAGGAAACTGCGTTTATAAGGCACTCGAGCATCGTTTTTCCCTCTGCAAAAGCGGCGCAGAAGCCCGCCACACTGCTATCGCCCGCGCCTATGGTGGAAATAACCTCTATTTCAGGCACGGCAACGGTAAAATCACCCTCGGGGCTCGCCAGCACCGCGCCAGCGCCGCCCATGCTTACCATAACGTTTTCTATGCCTAGCGCGCGTATTTCGCGCGCAGCCGCAAGCGCCTCGGCAAGCGTTTTTATCTCTCTGCCCACACAGCGGGAAATTTCCTCTTGGTTGGGCTTTATGAGCCACGGCTTTACCGCGGCGAAATCTTCCATGGTGAACGTACCGGAATCTATTGCAAGGTGTGCGCCGCTTTCCTTTACCTTTTCAAGGAACGGCGCTATATCACGCACGGCAAGCCCCGCGGGCATTCTGCCGTTGAAGGTGAAAACCGTGTTTTCATCGCAAAGAGGAAGCATCATGCCGAAAATTTCAGCGGCGGTTTCCTTTGAAACTCGGCAACCCTCGAAGCTTATGCGCGTTTCGGGCGCATCCTCGGGGTGAATGGTTATATTTTCGCGTATGCGCCCGTCGACGTATACAGGCACGTAGCTTATACCGCAGGATGAAAGCTCGCGCTCAAAATCCGCGCAGTTCTGCTTACCGAGCACAACGAAAGCCGTGCTTTCCACGCCGTTTTCGTGGAGAGCGCGCGAAATATTAACTCCCTTTCCGCCTATGTGGCGGCGGTAGCTGCGCATATAGTTTTCACGCTCGGGCAAAAACTTTTTCACACCGCAGTGGATATCGAAAGCAGGGTTAAGCGTAAGCGTAAGAATTTTCATGGTTTTTAAAATCCCCTTTGCTGTATAATTATCGTCACATTATTATATTATATTTTACCATGATTCGCGACCAAAATCAACATATTTCCACATTTTTGCTTTTGCTGCCGCGTAATTATCGGCTTTGTGGAAATATATAAACAAAAATGCGATGGCAAAACCACCGCATTTTTCGGTTATTACATAAGCTCGCATATCATGCTTGCGAAAACCGTGGGGTTTTCCACGGGCAAGCCGCTTATAAGGCGCGATATCGTGTATAGCATTTTTGCGTATCCCGCAACCTTTTCCTTCTCGCCAGCGGCGAAAAGCGCTTTAAGAGAAGCGGCTACCTTGTGGGATGCATTGATTTCAAGCACAGTTTCCGCCTTGGGCGCGTTTTCTGCGCCGCCGGGCATACCCGCAAGCACCTTTTCCATCTCTGTGGAAATGCCGCCCTCGCTGGAAAGGCAAACGGGGTGCTCCTTGAGCGTGTTTGTGAATCTTACGGCAGTAACGCTCGCTTCGCCTATGCTTTCTTTCATAAACTCAAGCAGCTCCGCCGCGCTTTCGTTTTCCGCTTTGAGCGCCTCTTTTTCCTCATCTGTGCTGATATCAAGCTTATCGTCGCAAACGTTGAGGAACTTTTTGCCATCGTATTCGCCAAGCGAACGAATTGCAAATTCATCGATATTTTCCGTGAGGTAAAGAACCTCAAAGCCCTTTGCGCGAACGGCTTCCGTTTTCGGGAGCATATCTACGAATTCCACAGTTTCGCCGGATGCATAGTAGATATTCTTCTGTTCTGCGCCCATGCGCGAAACGTATTCTTTAAGCGTAACGTATTTTTTCTCCATAGAGGATTTGAACATAAGAAGGTCCTGAAGGTCTTTCTTATGCTTGCCGAAATCGGCGTAAACGCCGTATTTGAGCTGTGCGCCGAATTCCACGAAAAACGCTTCGTATTTTTCTCTGTCACTTTCAATAAGCTTTGCAAGCTCGTTTTTGATTTTCTTTTCGAGCGATTTTGCAATAGCTTTAAGCTGGTAATCGTGCTGGAGCACCTCACGCGAAACGTTGAGCGTGAAATCCTCGCTATCTACAAGTCCGCGAACGAAATTGAAGTGGTCGGGCAGAATATCTGCGCATCTATCCATTATCAAAACGCCTGCGGAGTAAAGCTGCAAGCCCTTTTCAAAATCCTTGGAGTAATAGTTGAAGGGAGCTTTCTTGGGTATAAAGAGGAGCGTTTCGTATGAAACCGTGCCTTCCGATTTGGAGCGGATAACCTTTGCGGGCGCTTCAAAATCGTAGAATTTTTCCCTGTAGAAGTTTGCATATTCCTCTTCCGTTACGTCGGCAGAGCTCTTGTGCCAGATAGGCACCATGCTGTTGAGCGTTTCAACCTCTGTGTACGTTTCATATTTGGGCATTTCATCTGTAGCGCCGTCTTCATCCTCGTTTTTGATATAGCGCGTTTTTTCCATTTCCATCTTTACGGGGAAACGGATATAATCGGAATATTTCTTCACAAGCTCGCGGATTTTATAACCGTCGAGGAACTCGCCGTATTTTTCTTCTTCCGTGTCGTCTTTTATGTGAAGCGTGATTTCAGAGCCGTATTCGGCGTAATCGCAGGGCTCTATAGTATAGCCGTCTGCACCCTCGCTTTCCCAAACGTACGCTTCATCTGCGCCGAGTGCGCGGCTTTTTACGGTGATTTTATCGCTCACCATAAAAGCTGAATAGAAACCTACGCCAAACTGACCGATGATATCTACCCCATCCTGCTTGCCGTTTTCCTGCTTGAAATCGAGCGAGCCGCTTTTTGCGATAGTGCCGAGGTTGTTTTCAAGCTCGTCTGCCGT
>JAFTNI010000122.1 GCA_017451975.1 Clostridia bacterium | reverse complement strand
TTGCCGTAGCAGATGAAAAGCCCCTTGCAGTTTACGCTTACTGCAACCTTCACGGCCTTTGGAAAGCAGATATTTAATCAAAATTTATAAAATAAATTAAAGAGAGGTATTTTACTATGAAATATGTATGCGACGTTTGCGGTTGGGAATACGATGAAGAAATCGGCGACCCCGATAACGGTATAGAACCCGGCACGAAATTTGAAGATCTTCCCGAAGATTTTGCTTGCCCCCTCTGCGGTGTAGACAAAGAAAACTTCAGCGAAGCTGAATAAGAAAATATGAGAGAAGCACCTGCAAAAAGCAGGTGCTTCTCTTATATTTTCTGCACAGAAACATTTATTTTTGCAAATACCGCCACCTTATTATTCGTTAAAATGTTACTTGCGCCGGAATAAACTTTGTGGTATAATATAAAAATAATATCACTTTATAAAGGCGCAAAAAGGATAACCTCATGCAAAAAAACGAATTTAAAAATAAACCCAAAACGGGCGCCAGCGACTATCTTACCGTGAAAAAGCCGCTTTACGCGCTTCTTATTTTTGCCTTCCCCATAATTATAGGCAATATGTTTCAGCAGCTTTATACGCTTGTGGATTCCGCCGTGGTCGGGCGGTACGTCGGTATAACAGCGCTCGCCGCCGTGGGCGCCTCCACATCGCTTACCAATATTTTCATTTTCGTAGCAGCGGGCGGCGGCATAGGCGCTTCCGTTATAGTAAGCCGCTACTTCGGCGCGAAGCAATACGGCAAAATGAAATCTGCCATATACACGGCTATGATATCTTTCCTTCTGCTCAGCGTGGCGCTTGCGGCGCTCGGGCTTATTTTCGGCAAAGATATAATGCTTCTGCTAAAAACCCCAGCAGATGCGCTTGAGCTTGCCGTGGAATACCTGAATATCTATTTCTATGGCTTGCCGCTGCTTTTTATGTACAACATAATTTCCTCTATGTTCAATGCATTGGGCAAATCGAAAATACCGCTTGTACTTCTCATTTTCTCTTCTGTGCTTAACGTCGTGCTGGACGTTTACATGGTGACCTCCCTTAATATGGGCATTGCGGGCGTTGCCTGGGCAACATTTATAGCGCAGGGCGTTTCCGCCGTGATTTCATTCATAATATTTATGTTTGAAATGAAGCGTTTCCCCGAAAAAAGCGAAAAGTTTTTTGATAAAACAGAGCTTTCTACCATGATGCGCGTGGCTCTGCCCTCTATTTTGCAGCAATCCACGGTTTCTATCGGGCTTATGCTCGTTCAATCTGTGGTAAACGGCTTTGGCTCGGAGGTTCTGGCAGGCTTCACGGCAAGTATGCGCGTGGAAAGCCTTGTTATAGTTCCCTTTATTGCCATAGGTAACGCGCTTTCATCATATACGGCGCAAAACCTGGGCGCGGGCAAAAACGAGCGTGTGGCAGAGGGTTACCGCACAGCAAATATAATGGTCGCCGTTTTTGCCGTGATCATATGCGTTTTCCTTCAGCTTTGCAAAACGCCTATTCTGGAATTTTTCCTCGGTGACGAGCTCACCCCCGCCGCTATGGAAACGGGCGCGGGATATATGTCGTTTATGTCGTGGTTCTATGCGCTCATCGGCTATAAAATGTCGACCGACGGGCTTTTGCGCGGCGCGGGCGATATGGTTATGTTCACCGTAGCCAACCTTATCAACCTTTCCCTTCGCGTAATACTCGCCACAGCGCTTGCGCCCGCCTTCGGCGTTGCGTTCGTGTGGTACGCCGTTCCCGTGGGCTGGCTCATCAACTTCACGCTCGGCTACTTGCAATACAGAACGGGAAAGTGGAAAAGAATATTCAAAGAGCAAAATTGACTTTGCTTGAACAAGCAAAAATGCACTTGCAAAAGCAAGTGCATTTTTTATTTAAGTATCACACAAAGAACATTCTTTCCATACTTTTCTTTGCGGGGCGGCAAGCGCCTATAAAAATCAGCAAGCCGCCTATTATGCCGAGAGTTATAAGCGGATAGAGCGACCAACCCTTGAAGTAAAGCCCTTCAAAGGTCACCACCATCAAAAACTCCATAAGCAGCATAAACGCGCCGAGCGCAATTGTCGCGCCGCCGAAAACGAAAAGCTTTCCGCGCTTGAGGTAGTATGTGAGCGTTACCACCGTTATTACTATAGCGCCCACACAGCCTACCACGGGCAAGCCGAAGCTCCAGAACCATTTTCCGCCCGTAACAATATTTATATAGAACAAATAAAGTGCCACCGCCGCAACGTCGCACGGCACGAATATAACGGGGTTGGGCTTTCTGAACCACGAGGGCAAAATAAACGAAATATAACCCAGAATAAGCGCACCCATAACGTAGCCGGACCAAGTTACAGCGCGGTTAAACTGTATATCGCAAAGCAAAACTATTATAAACGGCAAAATAAACGCCGCGGTAAAAAGCGCCTGAAAAACAAAGGTTCTCTTTCTGGCTGCGGGGAATTTTTGCGCGGGGTAAAGCGGTTCGCTCTCCTCGCGTAAAATATCGGGGTGAAAAACGCGCGTGCCGCAAAGCGGGCAGCTATTCTCGCTATCGGCAAGCTTTACGCCGCACCTTACACAGTACATATGCAATCCTCCTTAATCGACGTTGTTGCTCTGCACGGTCACGGGCAAGCCAAAGCCCTGCAGAACACGGTAAAAATGATATTCCAGCTCCGATTCACGTATATTTCTTATAAAGTTTATGTAAAGCGTATCGCCATACGAAAGCATAGCGCAATCGTACGGTGCCGTTGCCTGAACGCCGAGAATGAAATCCATTCGCTCGATGTAATCTTTCATTTCTTCGGGCAGCTTGACCGCGCCGAGGTTGGAAAAAGCAAGGCAGGATTTACGCTCGCCAACGGAATGGAAAACCGCCTTCATGGCAATATTTTTTATAAAAAGCGGCATAAGCTTGAACGCCCATATTTTTTCGCAGGCAGTGTTCGTGGCTATCTTCGCGCTCATATTCTTCGGTGTTACCTCCAGCGCCATCTGGTGCTTAACAATTTCGCATATTTCCCTGAAATCGTAGCCACCGAGCCTGGGGTTTATTTCGGGCACGGCGTAAAGCACGAAGTTGCGCAGCGAACGGCTTTCAAAAATGCCGCGCAGGTTTACGGGAACGAAAACCTTTATGGGCTTTCGCCTGCGCACGCTCGGCACCTTCTCTGCCTGCAGGTTCTGCAGCGCCTGCATCATAACGGCGCAAAGGAAGTTCGTAAGGCTCACGCCGTATTCGTGCGCCTTTTCTAGCGTCTGCTTCACGGGCAGCTCGAAGCAGGTTAGGTGGGAAAAGCCCTTTGCCTCGGGCGTACCCTTCGGGCGCCAGGCGTTGCTTGCGCGCAGCGAAGCGGAAACCTCGCCCGAATATTTCTGGTAGCTATCTTCAAGCTCTTCCGCGCTCGGCTCCTCCAGCCTGCCAAGCACACCGTGCTCTGCAGGCACGGCAACGCCGTACTTCTGCTGAATATATTCCGCCACGAGCGTTTTCAGGAAGATGAGCGCACCGCTGCCGTCTGTTATAGAGTGGAAAATTTCAATCGCCACACGGCGGTTGTAAACTATTATGCGGAAAGCGCATTTGCGCATTTCCTCCTTCGACATCTGCGTAAGCGGGTAGCTGTTTTCCTCGCGTATTTCGGGCGCTTCCGCTATTTGCTGAAGGTAATACCAGAACGCGCCGCGGCGAAGCCGCACGGCTATCGAGGGGAAACGGCGCACAGTAACGTCGAGCGCGGAGCGCATAACACCCACGTCTACCTTTTCCTTCAGCGTGGCAGAAACGCGGAAAACATTGCTCCAGTTCTGGTTGCGCGCGGGCGGGTAAATTTTTGCAGAGTTATCAAGCGGCAGCCAGCGCAGCCTTTGCTCTGCCGACATAACCTTGCCGAGAAATTTATTTAAAGCGGCAAAATCCTTTTTATCCTCCTCAAGGCCGTAAAGAAGGTATGCGTGCCACCTTTTCGGCGCAACAACGAGCTTGCTTTTGCAATCCAACTCGCAAAGGCGCTCGTGAAGCATTTTCGCGTCGTCGAGCATAATTTCGTCGCCGCCGACGAATATAAGCGAGGGCGGCATACCGCGGAGGTCGGCAAGCGCGGGCGAAACAAGCGGGTGCGCCCTATCCTCCGTGTAATTTTTCGCGTAGAAATCGAGCATCTCTATAGACATAGAGGGGTCGACCTCTGCGTTCGTTTTGTACGATTCACCCGAGGCAGTGAGGTCTGCCCACGGCGATACGGCTATAATTCCGCAAGGAAGCAAAAGCCCCTCTTCGCGCAGCTTCTGGCAAAGCGCGTAGCAAAGCCCGCCGCCCGCGCTTTCGCCGCATAGCGTTATGCGCGAATACCCCTTGCCCAGAAGGTATTTATAGGCGCAAAGCGCATCTTCTACGGCTGCGGGAAAAGGCGCTTCGGGCGCAAGCCTGTACGCCGCGCAGAAAACGCGCGCGCCGCACTGCACGGCAAGAGCCGAGCCGAAGCCCATGGCGTAATCGAGCCCGCCGCAAACGTAGCCGCCGCCGTGAAGGTAAAGTATAACCCCCTCGCGGCGCTCGTCATTTGGTATTACCCAAGCACCCTCGAAGCTTTCAAACGAATGTTTTTTCTGTATAAATTTTCCGCGGTTCTGATTTTTCATCAGCTCGCCCAGCTTATTTTGCATAAGGCGCGCGGTTTTAAGCGAAAAACCGCCTATTATCGGCTTCAATATGGTAAGTTGTTTTCTTATGGTCTTGGCTGTAAGCCCCATTTTTTGTCCCCCTTGCCACAGTAGTTTATAATATTATTTTACCACGAAAAAGAAGATATGTCAACGCCGAGCCGTAGTCCCGGGCACGGAAATCAATTTTTGATAGAATTATATAAAAGTACCCTTCGCGGTCATCTTGAGCGAAGCCGAAACGCTCGGATCTCGCGGCGGTAAAAAGCGAAGGAACACCTAATCCGTCACCTGAAGGCGACGCCTTCCCCTATAAGAGGGGAAGGCAAAAAATTGATTTCCGTGATAGTTCGTGGCGCAAATAAACCGCATTGACAAGCCCCGCACTATTTGGTATAATAAATGCAGAACACTTCGAAAGGGACAAAGTATGTACAAAACCATAGAACTCGACACGCTTGAAAGCGTTATACAGCTTGTGAGCGAGCAGGAATTCAGCGATAAAACGAAGCGCCACAGAAGCAACTTTATGTACCACGGGCTTTCCAATATTTCCTTTGAGCTTACCACGAGCCTTCAGCGCAACTGCAAGCAGCTCTACCCGGAGCTGGAATCTTCCATTCTGAGAAATTTTACGAAGTACGCTTTGGCAGAATACCCTTGGCTGGACGGTTCTGTGTGGAAGCAGATGATTTTGGGCCAACACCACGGCCTTCCCACGCGCCTGCTGGACTGGACGTATTCGCCGCTTACGGCGCTCCACTTCGCCACGACGGAAAATAACCTCGATAAAATGGGCAGGCACGATTGCGTTGTGTGGAAGATAGATATTGAAGAAATACACACCACCCTGCCACAGAAATATTACGACGTGCTCCACAACGAAAACGCGCTTATCTTCACGGTGGAAATGCTCGATAAAATAGCGCACGACGCGGCGAAATACGACCGCGATATGGGCACGGACTCCATGGTAATAATCGAGCCGCCCTCCATAGACCCGAGAATTATAAACCAATATTCGTATTTTTCCGTTGTGCCTACGGGCATGAGCGTGGAAAAATTCCTGGCTGAAAACACGAAAAATACCGTCAAGTACGTTATAAAAAAGGAGCTGCGCTGGCGTATACGCGATATGCTCGACCAGCTCAACATCAACGAGCGCACCGTTTACCCGGGGCTTGATGGGCTTTCCCGTTGGCTTGCGCGCCACTATTTTGTAAGAAGTGAGTGAGAAATCTAAACCTTGTTAAGTTTGTAAAAGTAATTTGAGCTCTCTCCGCGTGTCATTCTCGAGCGAAGCGAAGAATCTCGCGGCGGTATGCTACAAAAATTGCACCTTTGAAAAAATCAAAGGTGCATTTTTTTATTCCGTATAATCGAAAAGCTCGTACACAAGCGCTTTTTCAGCTTCGGTGAAGTTTCTGTCCTTGCAGAGCTTTTCCATCAGATTTAAACCGCGTACTTCGTACTTGCCGTTAATATCAGATTTTTTTCTCAGCATATATTCTAGAACTTCCATCCTATCCATGCCATTAAAAGAATGTTGTGTAAAAGAAAACTTTTCATCGCCAAAAACGAAAACTATTTCTATGTAATAACTAGTTATGCCGCCCTTGGGACCGGTGTTGCATCCAACATCAATAATCATCTTATCTGCTTTTTCAATATTATAAGTAGAAGTAAGCTTATTAAATGAATTGTATGTTTTTATATTGTCAACTTTGTCCAAGATGCTTCTTTGACATATACCTAAAAGCGATAATGCCGAAAAAACACTGAAAAGAACGGTTGTAACAATGATAAATTTTTTAAGCCGAGATTTTGTTTTTTTACTCATTTCTCTCCAAAATTTCAGCGAGAATATAGGAGGCGTTTCTACATAAGGCTGGTTTGGGGGAGGATTAAAATTTTTGTTGCCGAATATTGGCTGCTTTTTATCATAATATAGGTATATTATCGAAAAAAATGATAAAACCCAAATCAAAAAAATAAGTGGTAAAAACAAAATAGATGCTGCATCGGGGCTTGAGGACGCGATGACAGAAATATCGGAGAAAGCAATATGGTTACTTATTTGCGCGTATATAAATTGGATTACAACACTTATTATTAACCCTAGGATGCTAGTAGCCCAATACACAAACTTATCTAGCGCCGAAAGCGGCGTGCGCATCGGCTTTTTGTGTGGCTTGCGTTTCTTCTTTGCCATTATCTTATTTTAGATGCGAAATCTGCCATCATTTCGCTTATTTTGATGTTCTGCGGGCAAACTGCTTCGCAAGAACGGCAACCCACGCAGGTGGAAGGAGTCTTGCCTGCAAGCGAGCGCAGCGCCATCGGCGCGATAAAGCCGCCGTCGGAGAAGTTGTGTTCGTTGTAAAGCTCTATTATGCGCGGAATGTCAAGCTCCATCGGGCAATATTCCGTGCAGTAGCGGCAAGCGGTGCAAGGCAGAGTTTTCGGGCGCACCATTTCCTCGGCAAGCGCGTGGAGTGCGACGCATTCGCGCTCATCAAGCGGTGCTTCCACAGCGAAAATATCGATATTTTCGCTCATCTGTGCGAAATTAGACATACCCGAAAGTATCATCGTAACGGAAGGTATGCTCTGAAGGTAGCGGAAAGCAACCTCTGCCTGCGTGCACTCAGGGCGCACGGAAGCGCGGAGCTTTTCGGCATAAGTGGGGTGAAGCCTGCAAAGGCTGCCGCCGCGCAGGGGCTCCATTACCCAAACGGGAATGTTTCTTTCCTCCAGCATTTTAACCTTCGTTTTTGCGTTCTGGAATTCCCAGTCGAGCCAGTTAAGCTGTATCTGGCAGAATTCCATATATTCGCCGTATTTATCGAGGAAGCGCTGCATCGTTTCAAGCGTGCCGTGCGTGGAAAAGCCGAGGTGGCGTATTCTGCCGTTTTCAACCTGTTTTTTGAGGAAGGCAAAAATGCCGTAGCTTTCGTCGAGGTATGCGTCTATATTAAGCTCGCATACGTTATGGAAAAGGTAGAAATCGAAATATTCAACCTTGCATTTTTCAAGCTGTTTTTCGAATATCTCCTCCACCTTTGTCATGTTGTTAAGGTCGTAGCCGGGGAATTTGGAAGCGAGATAGTAGCTTTCGCGCGGATAGTGGGAAAGTATTTCGCCCATGGCGAGCTCGCTTTTGCCGCCGTGGTAGCCCCAGGCGGTATCGAAATAGTTAACACCGTGAGAAATAGCGTGCTCCACCATTTCGGCGGTTTTCGCCATATCGATTTCCTTGTTTGCATCTACGGGCAAGCGCATACAGCCCATGCCGAGCGCAGAAAGCTTTATATCCTGAAAATTCTTATAAATCATAAGTATGTACCTCTCTTTTATTATTTACATCATAATTGTATCATATTTTTTTATACATCGCAAGGGTGATGATAAAATAATATGTTAAAAAGATAGCCTTCGCCTTACATCAGTAATAGTGGAAGGTGGCGGCAAAGCCGACGGATGAGGTATTCCATCGCTTTTTGCTGCCGCCCATGCTTCGCTACGCTTAAGAATGGAGCGAAGAATTTTTTCGGGAGGAGCAAGCCCCCTCCTCTACCAAATTTATATGATTTTTGTATCAGATATAACTTTATCTACACATTCAAATCCGCAGAAATATTTGCGCCTTACATCATTTCCTCTATTGGGTAGTTTTCCTGAAAAGCAAGGTTCACCGCAAAGCCCAAAAGCTTTGCGATTTTTGCGCTTTGCGCGTCGATATCCTTCGGGCAAACAAAAAGGCTAGCATATTTTGCCTCCCTTGCCTCTGCCCCAGTGGCGTCGTGCACGAGCGTGCCCACGTCCACAACTGTGGGCACACCGAGCGAGAGAACGGGCGCGCCCACACTGCCCTTGTCGAGCCTTTCGCGCGCATTGCCCACGCCCGAGCCGGGCGAAATGCCCGCCGTGCATATCTGCACGGTTTTAAGAAGTCGCTCTGTGCCGCGCGCCGCAAGCGCGTCTATCGCCACCACCACCTCGGGCTTCGCCTTGTCTACCGCCGCGCGCACAATGTCTGCGGCGGCAAAGCCCGTGTCTGCCCCCACTCCGGGGGCGATGGCGCAAATATCGAAAAATCCGCTTTTTTCGAAAATTTCGGGCGTGCGCTCGCGCAAAGAGCGCGTTACAAGCACGTGAGAAAGAGCCGAAGGGCCAATTGAATCTGCCGCAAGGCGCGCGTTGCCTATGCCGCATATAAGCGCGCTTTTTGCGCCGCCGCAAAGCGCGCGAAGCTCCCGCGCGCAAAGGCGGCAGAGCGCAGCAAACTCCGCAAAGCCCATAAGGGTAATATCGCCAAAAGAAATTGTTATATATTTTCCTTGCGCGCGCCCCACGGCGCGTGCCCCCGCTTCGCTCAAAACCTCGATTTCGCTTATTTTTACGCCCTGCTCCTCCCTTTCGGAAAACGTAACTCCGTCTATTTCCCCACCGTGCGCGCGTGCGTATTTTTCCATATATTCTTCCCTTGCCTCTACGGCGAGGTCGGTTATCGCTCTTTCCATAGCCTCTCCTTTGTTTTTTTATTTTATTATCTGCAAGCATGCGCGGATTATTCCCAAAAAGGCGAAAAAAAGAGCAGTAGCCGAAGGGTTGCCCCCTCGGCTACTGCCTTAAACAAAAACACAAAACATTTTAAGTGATTAGCGTTAAATCATATAATTAGTCGTTCCAACCTACGATAGTGTTAATAAGATCGTTTTTAGCTTCATTGCCTTTCATAACAAGCGCTTTTTCAACGAAATTATATTCTTTATCTATACGTTTATTTTCACCATCATAGTACCAGCTCTTAACTGTAATGCCGTCCGCCTGCAAACCGAGTTCATCACCTGTATTCTGTTCGCAATCATAGAGTGTATAAGAACAATCTGCATCAACTGTAATGCTTGCTGTTTTAAGAGATTTTAAAGAATCATAAGTATCTATAGTTGTATTACTTGTGCAACCTATAAGCAAACCGCTTCTGCCGCCTACAGTTTTAACATCTACATTTTCCAAAGCAAGTGTGCCTTCGACTACTATAGCATCACACGTTGTATTTATGTAACCGGCAATCGCACCTGTATTTCTGTGACCTACAACAGAACTATTCTTGATTGTAACATTTTTCAAAGTAAGTGTCGAATTATGTTCAATATTGGAAACAAGGATACCAACACCGCTTGTGTGAGTGTTCTTAACGTGAACGTTTTCAAATACAACGTTTTCAATTGTCAGTTTTTTACCATTTACAAGAGAACCAAACAAGCTTACAAAATACTGACCGTCATGACCGGGAGTTACACCGTCACCATAGAAACCTGTGTCAACAGATGTTGCATTTTTGATTACTGCGGGTGTATCACCTTCGCCACTTATCGTAATGTCCGTTTTTACCTCTGTAATACCAAAGGAAGCGCCCATCATGTCAATTCCTTCTTCGGGAATTATAATTGTTGCCTTTGTTGTGTTTCCCTTCTCAATATCTTCGAGAACGTAAAGCATTTCTGCGCCGCTTGCAACCGTAACAGAAACACCTGCACCTGCTTTGTAGTCTGCGGGAGCTTTTGTTTCAATTGTCTGTGTCAAAGAAAGCCATGTACGACCTGTGTTTGTGAGGTCTTTGTGCTCTTCGGGAGCAACAACCTTCATAGTTTTATCAACGTAAAGAACTTTTTTGAGCTCTGCATCATAGAAGAAGTACATATCTTTTGCAAGAGGTTTATAGTTCTTCGCGGACATACCTGCTTCTTCAAGCGCTTCGAAAACATCAAGAATGTTATCCGTGCCTTCGAGTGCATCGTTCATGGCGAGTGCTTTATTCATCTGGTTTACAGCCTGCTGGTCTGCAGATCTGTTTGCTTTGTCTACCAAGCCTACGAATGTAGGAATAAGAACTGCCGCGAGAATTGCGATAACTGCAATTACGATAACAAGCTCTACAATGGTAAAACCTTTTTTGTTCTGATTTTTCATCGTTTTTTCTCCTTTGTTGAATTTTTTTAAATATGTTGTTTTATGTTTTTTGTGCCCAAAACGAGCAAAAACAGTTCCTCTAATATCATAATAGATGAACCAATATATTACATTTATTTCAAAACAATTCAAATATTGAAAGAAAACAGAGAAAAATTTCACTTTTTCAAAAATTTTTGCCAAATTATATTGACAAATTCGAATTAATCGCCTATAATAAATGCAAGCGGTTCACCTATTATGATAATAGATGAACCGCTTTTCTTTATTTTCCGAGAACAAAGTGCGCTTTCGCTCACTGTCGCGCGTTAAACAAAGCTCCTTTCAGAGCGAATTTCATATGATATAAAAACACCGTGAGCTTTTACGTTCACGGTGTTAAAAATTCAGTTCTTTTTACGGTCGTCGGGCTTATATTCGTTTTCGTCGGTTATATATTCGCCGCCGTCGTAATATTCGCCATCGTCCGCGCCATAGCCGCCGGGTTTGCCGCGCTTCGGTTCGTCCTCATAGTAGTTTTCGCCCTCTTCCTCGGGTTCTTCAACAACGTCGCTGTAGTATGGGTCTATCATAAATTTCTTCATCTGCGGGTATGCAACGTAGGTTGCAATAAACGTGCAAAGGCCGAAATCTATAACTATCATAAGAATAACGCCGATGGGCGTATATGCAGAAGCAAAAACCATGGTAAGGAACACCACGAGCGCTATGCCGATAAGCGCAAGTATGTTTTTGCCCAAGCAAAGTATCGCGAAAATGAAGCTGTTCTTCAGAACCTTGAAGAAGTTCATTTTGAACGTTACCATTATCATGTACATATAGAAGCGCATGAACAGGTAGAACATAAGCGTTACAAGCGAGCAGAAGAACATTATGTGGTTTATACCCGTCTGGTAGAAGAACCAATAGTAGTAAATAGCATAAGCGTTAAGCGAAAGCACGATGATATCGAAAATGCCCATAACAGTTGCCATAAGCCAGTTTTTCTTTATTGTGCCGAAAAAGTCGATGCCCCAGAATATAGGCTCACACTTCACGAGGTTTCGCATAATATATGCGCATGCCGCGTTAACAAGACCGAAGGTTATTATAAAAAGGCAAGCAAGCCCGAAGAAAACCTTCACTATGGTGTTATCTACCTCCAGCGGCACGGGGTAGCTTTCCATAAGCCCATGTATGCCGTAGAAGGGCGCAAGCGCGCCGCCGCCCCCGCCCACGGTTGCCATGCCCTGGTAGATGGGGAACATTTCGCTTCTGGGTAGCATATAATGCTCGCTGAAGTTGCCGCTGGCGGCAAAAATCAGGAAGAATATAGGAAAGTTGCCGGCTATGTAAAGCAGGTTAACCTTTATAATATCAGACCATTTACGCCCGAGCAGCTTGAAGAAATTCTTGAAATTGTAGTTTTTTATCACATCGCTCTTTCTTACGCCTTTGCCGTCGCGCCCATAGAGCCATGTGAAAAGATTGCGCTTCGGCTTATTGTTTTGTTCGCTCAAAATAAATTTCCTCCGGGTATTACCTTAAATTTCTTCGTCTGCCGCGGCGAGGTCGTCGCTCCAGCTTTCGGCAAGATAGTTCATATCGCCCGAAAGCAGTGCAAGCATACCGCGGTAAATAAATTCACTGTGCTCGTCGAAGTTTATGCGCATACGCTCTGCCTGGCGAAGCGATTCAAGCACAAGCTTCGTTTCCATATGGTCGCCGCCCTGCCCGCTTATTTTGCAGGTAAGCATATATTTGCCGCCGCCAACGTCTTCTATGAAAGAACGTGCCGTAAGCCCGCGCGCCTTAAAAGAGATAAGCTGCAAAGCCGAGCGCACAGCATGATCGAGAATTTCGGGCAGAATTCTATCTTTCATAGTTTCCGCCGTCTGCCTTCCCTTGCGCGTTATGTAAACAGATTCTTCTCCGTTTTCGTCTGCTTTCATTTCGAGCGCCTTCATATCGAGCAGCTCGTAAAACTCCTCTACGAAGTCAAACTGGTTTACGAATTCATCCTGAACGCAAATATCGTGAAGAGTTACGTAATCCAGCGGGCGTTCAAGCTGAGCAAGCAGGTAAAGTATAAAAATTTTTATATCCGATTTTTCGGTGAGCCGCAAAGCCATATACAACCTCCGAAATAAATTTAAAAATATAGGTGTAGAAACAGTTTAACATATTTTTTCGCGAAAGTATATAGAAGAAACAAAAATATTTAAAATATTTTTACTTTCGGCAGACTATTTCAAAAATTTCCTCTGCCGTTTCCGCTATATGCGTGGCTCCGTGAGAAAGAAGCTCCTCCCGCGTACCGTAGCCGAAAAGCACGCCTATCGAATCTATGCCCGCTTCGCGCGCGCCTATCATATCGTGCATTCTGTCGCCCACCATTACGGCGCTTTGCTTCTCTGCCCCCACAGCAGTAAGCGCGTATTCTATAACCTCTGCCTTCGTGCCTCTTTCGCCGCCTGTAAGCGAGCCCGCCGCAAAAGAGAAATAGCCCGCAAGACCTATATTCTCTATTATCTGCTTTGCGTAAAGCTCGTATTTTGAGGTGGCGAGCACCAGCTTTTTGCCGCTTGCGAAGAGCTTTTTCAAAAGCTCGCCTACGCCGCCGTACACGCGTATTTCATACATACCCTTTTCCTTATAATATTCGCGGTAAATTTCCACAGCGCGCTCTGCTTCCGCGCGCGAAAGCCCGCAAATGGTTTCGAACGAATAAAGAAGCGGAGGGCCTATGAATTTGCCCATTTCCGCGCGTGGTACTGCGGGCAAGCCGAGCCTTGAAAAAGCATATGCAAAAGAATTCATTATACCCTCGGCGGAATCGATGACCGTGCCGTCGAGGTCGAAAAGTACGGTTTCGTACATAAAATCACCTCCGTTTATATTATTTTAGCATATAATCAATGGAAAATCAATTTATTTAAGCCTATTTTTACATTCTTGATTTACCGTGCCTTGAATTATAAAGCCAAATGTGATATAATTTAATTATGCAAATAAATTTCACGGAGAAAAATGTGAACTTCAACGAATTCAAAGAAAAATACCGCCTGGTCCTCACGGCGGCGCAAAGCGAGGCATGCTGCGCCGTAAACGGCTACACGCTGCTGCTTGCCGTGCCGGGCAGCGGCAAAACAACGGTGCTGATTTCGCGCCTTGGCTATATGATATATGCGCTTGGCATAGACCCGCGCAGCGTACTTACGATGACATATACCGTGGCGGCAACGCACGATATGCGCGAGCGCTTCTGCGCCGTTTTCGGCGAGGACTTACGCGAAAGCCTGGAATTCCGCACGATAAACGGCGTTTGCGCAAAAATCATCGCAAGCTACGAGCGTATGAAGGGCGGCAGGGCCTTCACGCTCGTCACCGACGAAAAGGAGCTTTCCGCCGCGGTTTCGGCAATATACCGCGAGTGTACGGGCGAATTCCCCACGGAAAGCGACGTAAAAAACGTGCGCGCAATGATAACCTATGCAAAAAACATGATGCTTTCGGCAGAGGAAGCCGAAAAACTCGACGAAGAGGACTTGCCATTTTCGAAAATACTGCAAAAATATAACGCTATGCTGCGCGAGCAGAAGCTTATGGATTACGACGACCAAATGGTCTATGCCCACAAAATTCTGCGTATGTACCCCGCAATTCTCGCGCGTATTTCGGCGCGCTACCGCTACGTTTGCGTAGACGAAGCGCAGGATACCTCCAAAATACAGCACACGATAATTTCGCTTATAGCGCGCGAGCACGGAAACCTCTTTATGGTAGGCGACGAGGACCAGAGCATTTACGGCTTCCGCGCGGCTTACCCCGAAGCGCTTTTGCTCTTTGAAGCGGAGCACGAGGGCGCAAAAATACTTAAAATAGAAAAAAACTTCCGCTCGGGCGCCTCTATTGTGGCGGCGGCAGACGGCTTTATAGCGAAAAACACGCTCCGCCACCAAAAAACTATGGTAAGCGCGCGGAACGATGCGGGCGAGGTACGCGAAATAGCGCTTCGCGGCAAAACGGAGCAATACAGCTACCTTCTGAAAGTGGCAAAGGCTTGCCGCGAGGAAACCGCCGTGCTGTACCGCAACAACGAAAGCGCTCTGCCGCTTATAGATATACTTGAAAAATTCAACGTGCCGTACCGCGTAAAGGCGCTCGATACCGCGTTTTTCACCAGCCGCACCGTTCAGGATATAGCAAACATTGTGCGCTTCGCGAACAACAACTGCGATACGGAAGCGTTTATGCAGATATATTACAAAATAAACACCCATCTTTCCAAGGCGGCGGCGCAGGCCGCCTGCGATTACTGCAACCGCGAGGGCATGAACGTGCTGGACGCAGTTTGGGAGGTTGGCAAGCTGGGCATGGGCACGCTCAAAAGCTGCAAAGCCATGAAAAGCCACTTTATGTCGCTTTTAACAGAGCGCGCCGATAAAGCCGTTTTTCGTATAGTAAACTACATGGGCTACGGCGAATATATGGACAGAATGGGCATAAACCGCAGTAAAGCGGAAATTCTCGAAGCAATAGGCGCGGGCGAGCCTACAGCGAAAAGTCTTATTTCCCGCCTTTCCGCGCTTTGCGAGCTCGCGCGGGAGCACCGCGCGCCCGAGGGCTGCCGCTTTACCCTTTCTACCATACATTCGGCAAAGGGCCTTGAATACGATACTGTATACCTTGCCGACGTATGCGACGGCGTTTTCCCCGAAAGCACCGTTATAAACCCGAAAAGCGCGCCAAAGGAGCTTCTCGCCGCCTACGAGGAGGAGCGCAGGCTCTTTTACGTCGGCGCAACGCGCGCCAAAAGCAGCCTTTTCCTTTTCACCTACGCGGGCAAAAGCTCCTCCTTCTGCGATGAGCTTCTGGGCAAGGAAAAAGCAAAAGGCGGCATAGAAAAGGCTATTTCCTCCGTGCCCACGGGGCACAGGCGCACAGAAAAGGAAATAGCGGAATTCTGCGGGCAAATAAGCGTGGGCTGCGAGCTTTGCCACCGTGCCTTCGGTAAAGGCACTGTTATATCAATTGAGGGTGACATAATATCTGTTAAATTTGAAAGCGGTGCACGCAAGCTTTCCGCGCGTATGCTTTTGGAAATGAACCTTTTGATTTAAGGAGCGTATTATGGATTATATTGTAGTTTTTCTGGCATCTATGCTCGCGGGCGTGGGCACGGGGCTCGTGGGCCTGAGCGCCGCCACGGCAATGGTGCCGCTACTCATAGTGCTCTGCCCCGCCTTCGGCGGCGAGCACGGCGCTTATATGGCAACGGCTATTGCCCTTGCCAGCGATATTCTCGGCTCCGCCGTTACCTCGGCGGTATATGCCAAAAATAAAAAAATAGACCTGAAGCACGGCATGGTAATGCTCGTGTGCATTATAGTTATGTGCACCGTGGGCTCTGTGGCGGCGTATTTTACACATCAGCAGGTGCTGGGCGGCTTTTCGCTCTTTCTTTGCGTGGCAATAGGCGTGCGCTTCCTCGTAAGCCCTTCTTCCAAAGAGCGCCCAGAGGGCGAGGGCGCAAAGAAGCTTACGCCCTCGCAAATAGCGGTTTCACTCTTCTTCGGCATAACCATCGGCTTCGGCACGGGCTTTTTCGGCTCGGGCGGCGGCATGATGATGCTTATAGTTTTCACGGCTATGCTTGGCTACGACAGAAAAACAGCCGTGGGCACGTCTACATTTATCATGACGTTTACGGCGCTTATCGCCTCTGTAAGCCATATACTTATAGAGCCCGGCATAATTTTCGAATGCTGGGATTACCTTCTTATCGCCATAGCTACGGCAACGGTATTTTCCCTTGTAAGCGCACAGTTTGCAAACAAGGTAAACAGCACCGTTGTGGGCTACACCACGGGGCTTATACTTTTCTTCCTCGGTGCGGCGCTCGTGCTTATAAACTACCGCGAAATGCTGGATATGGCGCTCATGGCGGAAAGCGCGCGCCTTTTCGGCATATACGTAGCTTACGTAGTGATTTTTGCGGCTATACTTATAGTGGTGCGCTTCACCACGAATGTGCCCGATTACATTTTCCGCAAGCTTCTGCACGTCGTTGCCTTCACCTCTATTCTTCCGCTTGCCTTCTGCACGCAGGATTTGCGCGCCGCGCTTATAACACAGGGCGTTTTCCTCGTGCTGGTTATAATCGCGCTTCGCATTATCGAAAGCCTTCCGTTTTATAAAAAGCTTTTCGTGGAAAAGAGCAAGCACGAGGTTATGGTAAGCTTTTCGGCGTTCTTCGTGCTGATAGGCGTGCTTCTGGCAATTTTCTGGGAGCATAAATACATCGCCATCGGCGCGATAATGGCATGGGGCCCGGGCGATGCCGCCGCGGCTATAGCAGGCAAAAATATAGGCAGGCACAAGGTTTCGGGCAGGTTTATTGAGGGTGTAAAATCTATAGAGGGCACGGTTGCCATGGCAATAACCTCTTTTGCCTTCACGCTTGCCACGCTCCTTATTCTTTCGCCGCTTGCGTGGTATACGGCAATAGCTTTTTCGCTTTTGACAGCCGCGGCAAGTGCTGCCGCAGAGCTTTTCACAAAGTACGGCTTCGATACAGTAACTTGCCCTGCGGTTTCCGCGCTCATACTTTCGCTCACCATTTTAATTTAAAAAATAATATCAAATAAAAGGAGAAATTCAAAATGAGAAAAAATTTCGGTGCAAAGCCTTTGCTCTACCCTCAACCCGTTTTTATAATAGCAACATACGGCGCAGACAGCACGCCAAACGCTATGAACGCCGCTTGGGGCGGTCTTACGGAATCAAATGAAATAACCATCTGCATAAGCGAGGACCATAAAACGACGGAAAACATTCTCGCGCGCGGTGCTTTCACCGTTTCCATGGCAGACGAAGCGCACGTTGCCGAGTGCGACTACGTAGGCATCGTTTCGGGCAATAAGGTTCCGAACAAATTGGAGCTTGCGGGCTTCACCACCTTCAAAAGCGAGTTTGTAGATGCCCCCATTATAGCAGAGCTGCCCATGGCGGTGGAATGCAAGCTCAAAAGCTACGATGCGGAAACCTGCCGCCTCGTCGGTGAAATAGTAAACGTAAGCGCCGACGAAAGCGTGCTTGGTGAAAACGGCAAGGTAGACGCATCAAAGCTCCGCCCCATCACGTACGACCCGATGAATCACAAATATATAGCCCTCGGCGAAATCGTGGGAAGCGCATTTTCCGATGGCTTAAAGCTTAAGAAATGAGGTAAATTTATGAAAGTTTTAATTCTCAATGGCAGCCCCCGCGCGCACGGCAACACGGCGCTTGCGCTTGCGGAAATGGAAAAGATATTCCTTGCGGAAGGAATAGAGGTTGAAAAGGTTCACGTCGGCGGCAAGGATATTCGCGGCTGTATTGCCTGCGGCAAATGCCGCGAGCTTGGGCGGTGCGTTTTCGACGACACCGTAAACGAGCTTGCGCCGAAATTTGCAGAGTGCGACGGCATCGTTGTCGGCTCGCCCGTTTACTACGCTTCGGCAAACGCAACGCTCGTTGCCTGCCTTCAGAGGCTTTTCTACAGCGCTTCGTGCAATAAAACCATGAAGGTCGGCGCCGCCATAGCCGTGGCGCGCCGCGGCGGTACCTCGGCAACCTTCGATGAGCTAAATAAGTTCTTCACAATAAGCGGTATGCCAGTTGCCTCAAGCCAATATTGGAACAGTGTTCACGGCGCCGCGCCCGGCGAGGCGGCAGAGGACGCCGAGGGCTTGCAGACGATGCGCACGCTCGCGCGCAATATGGCTTTCCTTATGAAGAGTATTGAGCTTGGCAAGGAAAAATACGGCTTGCCCGAAAAAGAAGCGCCCGCGCGCACGAATTTTATAAGGTAAAGCGCCATGAATAAAGCATTTCAAAAAAGAAAACACCGCATTATTCCTCTAATCTGCGTTTTTGTCGCCATAGCGGTAATATTCGGCGCTTGCGCCATATACCTCGGCGATTACTACCACGCCGATAACGCCGCGATAGGCGCTATGCTGCCCGAAGGCAGCTCGTGGAAGGAAACACCCGATAAAACCATAGTTTTCGAGCCCGACGGCGCGAAAAAAGGCTTTATCTTCTACCCCGGCGGCAAAGTTGAATACAGCGCGTATATACCGCTTATGCAAGCGCTTGCAGAGCGCGGCGTGCTTTGCGTGCTTGTGGAAATGCCCTTCAACCTCGCCGTGCTGGACGTAAACGCGGCAGACGGAATAAAAGAGGAATACCCCGAAATTACAGAGTGGTATATAGGCGGCCATTCGCTCGGCGGCTCTATGGCGGCAAGCTACGCCGCCAAAAACACGGAAGATTTCGCAGGGCTCGTGCTTCTCGCCGCATATTCCACAGAGGATATTTCCGAAAGCGAGCTTGCCGTGCTTTCCGTTTACGGCAGCGAGGACGGCGTGCTTAATATGGAAAAATACGAAAAATACAGCCACAAGCTGCCGCACGACTTTGAAGAATACGTTATAGAAGGCGGTTGCCACGCATATTTCGGCGTTTACGGCGCACAGGCGGGCGACGGCACGCCGAGCATTACGAACAAAAAGCAAATTGAAATAACGGCGGAAAAAATAACGGAATTCATGAATTAAAAGACAGCAAAGGAGAACGAAATGAAGATTTTAGTTTTAAACGGAAGCCCCAAGGGCGAATACAGCGTAACCGTGCAAACAGCGAAATACCTCGAAAAGAAATACCCCGAGCATATTTTCGAGTTTCTTGAGGTTGGCAAAAAAATAAAGGCGCTTGAACGCGATTTTTCGCCCGCGGCAAAATATATTGAAAAGGCGGATATGCTCCTTTTTTCATACCCCGTTTATACGTTTATCGCTCCGAGCCAGCTTCACAGGTTTATAGAGCTTCTGAAGGCTTCGGGGCTTGACCTTACGGAAAAGTACGCGACGCAAATAACAACCTCGAAGCACTTTTACGACATTACGGCGCACAAATATATAGAGGAAAACTGCAAGGATATGGGCTTGCGCTACATTCGCGGTCTTTCCGCCGATATGGACGACCTGCTTACGGAAAAAGGGCAGAAGGAAGCCTGCTCTTTCCTTGAATATGCGGTTTGGTGCGCAGAAAACGGCGCTTTCGAGCCGCTTCCCGCCCCTTTGGGCGAGGTTTTCCACAGTCCTGTGGATATCCCCAAGGAAAGCAAGGCAGAAAAAAGCGGCGACGTTGTTATCGTGACCGATTGCAGCAAGGATGACTCTCAGCTTGCGGCGATGATAGCGCGCTTCCGCGCGGTGCTTCCGCTTAAAACAAGAGTTGTGAACATAAGCGAATACCCCTTCAAGGGCGGCTGCCTCGGTTGCTTCAACTGCGCCGTTTCGGGTAAATGCATATACAAAGACGGATTTGATGAATTCCTCCGCGAAAACATTCAGAAGGCGCAGGCAACCGTTTATGCCTTCACGGTGAAAGACCACTCCATGGGTGCGCGCTTCAAAATGTACGACGATCGCCAATTCTGCAACGGCCACCGAACTGTTACCATGGGCAGCCCCGTGGGCTACCTCGTTTCGGGTGCATACAGCCGCGAGCGCAACCTGCAAACAATTATAGAGGGGCGCGCCGAGGTTGGCACAAACTTCCTTGCAGGCGTTGCGACCGACGAGCGCGACGCAAACGCGGAAATAGACCGCATGGCAAAAACTCTGGCTTACGCTATAGAAAAAAGCTACGTACCTCCGCAAAACTTCTACGGTGTGGGCGGTATGAAAATTTTCCGCGACCTCATCTGGCTTATGCAAGGCATGATGAAGGCAGACCACAAATTCTATAAAGCACACGGCCAATACGATTTCCCGCAGAAAAAACGCGGCACAATGCTGAAAATGTACCTTGTCGGCGCGCTCATTTCCTCCCCCGCAATAAAGAAAAAGATGGGCAACGCTATGAATGAAGGCATGATTATGCCATATAAAAAGGTTTTTGAAAAGCTTGAGAAAAAGAAGAAATAAAAAAACAAAGCCCCGTGAGAACGGGGCTTTGTTTTTTACAAAGTAAAAGAAAAATCTCCGAAATAAATTCAGAGATTTTCTTTTATCTTATTTTTCTTTGCGGATCTTATCTA
>JAFTNI010000121.1 GCA_017451975.1 Clostridia bacterium | reverse complement strand
TAAATTATATATCATTTACTGATATCTTGTCAAGTTTTTTTTGACGTTTTTGCGATAAAATCAATGATTTACACTTAAATTTGATATTATTTTAACAAAAATTTGAGAATTTAAGCGTATTTGCGTTATAAAAATATAAAAATATTTCGGAAAACAAATTGAAATTGCGTAAATTTGTGATAGAATATATTTGAGTTTAAGCAAGAGGTAAGAAAAACGGTGATGATATGAAAAAAGAAGATATAAGCCTGGCAAAGAAAATTGCAGGTGACGTGCGCGCGCTCGGCGGCAAAGCGTACTTTGTGGGCGGTTGCGTGCGCGATGAGCTTATGGGGCTTGAAAGCAAGGATATAGATATGGAAATCCACGGCATAGAGCCTGCGGCGCTTGAAGGAATATTGGATAGCATGGGCACGCGCGCGGAATTTGGCAAAAGCTTTGGTGTTTACAGCATAAAGCGCACGAATATAGATATAGCCATGCCGCGCAAGGAAAGCGCGACGGGCAGAGGGCACAGAGATTTCAAAATAGATATAGACCCGTATATAGGCGAAAAAAAGGCGGCGATGCGGCGCGATTTCACAATAGGCGCGCTTATGAAGGATGCGCTTACGGGCGAGGTGCTTGATTTTTTCGGCGGGCTTGAGGATTTGCGCTGCGGCTTGATACGCCACGTAAACGACGAAAGCTTTGCCGAGGACCCTCTGCGCGTGATGCGCGCGGCGCAGTTTGCAGCGCGCTTCGGCTTTTCCGTGGCAGAGCCAACGCTTGAGCTTTGCAGGAAAATGGATGTTTCCGCGCTTGCAAGAGAGCGCGTTTTCGAGGAGCTGAAAAAAGCGCTACTGGGGGCAGAGAAGCCTTCCGTATTTTTCGAGGTTTTGCGAAGCGCGGGCGCGCTTGGCACATGGTTTCCCGAGCTTTACGCGCTTATCGGCGTGGAGCAAAACGTAAAGCACCACTCCGAGGGCGACGTGTGGGTGCATACGATGATGGTGCTTGACGAGGCGGCAAAGCGCCGTGCGAGCGCTAAAAAGCCACTTATATTTATGCTCGCGGCGCTCACGCACGATTTCGGCAAGGCGGTTTGCACGCAGGTTATAAACGGTGAAATACACGCGTACGGGCACGAAACAGAGGGTTTGCCGCTTATAGAAGCATTTATGAAAAGGCTTACTAGCGAAAGGGAAATTATAGCAGGTGTGCTGAACCTGGGCTTTCTTCATATGCAGCCGAACCAGAAGGCGGCGCAGGGCTCTTCTGTAAAATCTACCAATAAAATGTTCTGGGAGGCAAATGAGCCAAACGACCTTGTTTTGCTCGCGCTTTCAGACGCTCACGGAAAAATGGCGCCGCGCCCGTTTTTCGATACGGAGCCGTTTCTTTGGGAAAGGCTTGCTGTATACGAGGAATACATGGCGCGCCCGTACGTTGCGGGGCGCGACCTTGTAGAGGCGGGGATGGAGCCGGGAAAGCACTTTTCTGAAATACTTGCCTATGCTACCAAGCTGCGCTTAGCGGGCATAGAAAAAGGTGCGGCGCTGAAGCAAGTGCTTTCCTTTGCGAGAAAGCTGAAATAAATATTTAAATAAATTCAATATTTATTCAGCTTGTATTTGACAAAACATTTTATATATGGTAAAATGAAATAAATTTATGAAAATCTTATTCCGGAGGAAAAATAATGGAATATTTTGAAAATATAGGTAAAATTAAATATGAGGGCAAGCTTTCCGCAAACCCTTTGGCATTTAAGTTTTATAACCCCGATGAGGTTATAGCAGGCAAAACAATGCGTGAGCACCTTCGCTTCGCCATGGCTTATTGGCACACGATGTGCGCAGAGGGCACAGATATGTTCGGCGTGGGCACAATAGCTAAAACATACGGCGCAACAGACCCTATGGAGCAGGCGAGAAACAAGGCGTACGCCGCTTTCGAGCTTATGGAAAAGCTTGATATCGACTACTTCTGCTTCCACGACAGAGATATTGCTCCCGAAGCCGAAACTCTTGCAGAAACAAACGCGCGACTCGACGAAATTTCCGACCTTCTTGCAGAGCTTATGGCTAAAACGGGCAAAAAGCTTCTTTGGGGCACGGCAAACTGCTTTGGCAACAAGCGCTATATGCACGGCGCAGGCACAGCGCCCAATGCAGACGTTTTTGCTTTCGAGGCGGCACAGATAAAAAAAGCTATTGAAATTACGGTTAAGCTCGGCGGCGAGGGCTACGTTTTCTGGGGCGGCAGAGAAGGATATGAAACGCTTCTCAACACGAACATGGCGCTTGAGCAGGATAATATGGCGCGACTTATGCGCATGGCTGTAGACTACGCGCGCTCTATCGGCTTTACGGGCGATTTCTATATCGAACCCAAACCGAAGGAACCCACGAAGCACCAGTACGATTTCGACACGGCAACAGTGCTTGCGTTCCTCCGCAAATACGGCCTTGATAAAGATTTCAAGATGAATATTGAAGCAAACCACGCAACACTTGCGGCTCACACGTTCCAGCACGAGCTCCGCGTTGCGAGAGATAACGGCGTATTCGGCTCTATCGATGCAAACCAGGGCGATACACTCCTTGGCTGGGATACAGACCAGTTCCCCACGAACGTTTACGATACGGCTCTTTGCATGTATGAAGTGCTCAAAGCGGGCGGCTTTACAAAGGGCGGACTTAACTTCGACTCCAAAACACGCCGCGGCTCCAACACGAACGAGGATATTTTCCTTGCGTTTATCGCGGGTATGGATGCTTTCGCGCTCGGCCTTCGCATTGCAGATAAGATGATCGCAGACGGCAGAATAGATAAATTCGTTGCAAACCGCTACGCAAGCTACGAAAGCGGTATAGGCAAAAAGATTGTAGACGGCACGGCTACAATGGCAGAGCTTGAAGAATACGCGCTTGCTATGGGCGATGTTACAACAAACACAAGCGGCAGACAGGAATACCTCGAAAGCATCATGAACACACTCATGTTCTGAGAGAGGGAAATATATGAAATACGTAATTGGCATTGACCTCGGCACGTCGGGAACGAAAACCGTGCTTTTCGACGAAGCGGGCAAAATTCTCGCCTCGGCGCTCGAAGAATACCCCATGTATCAGCCGCAGAACGGCTGGGCAGAGCAGAACCCCGAGGATTGGAAAAACGCGGCCATTAACACTATCCGTGCCGTTACTGAAAAGAGCGGAGTGGCTAAAGAGGATATAGTCGGCCTCGGCATTTCGGGGCAGATGCACGGCCTTGTAATGCTCGATGAAGCGGGCGAGGTTATAAGAAATTCCATCATCTGGTGCGACCAGCGCACGGCGGCGGAATGTGAGGAAATAGAGGCGCTTGTGGGCAGAGAACGCCTTATCGAAATAACGGCAAACCCTGCGCTTACGGGCTTCACAGCCTCTAAAATTATGTGGGTTAAAAACCACGAGCCCGAAAATTTTGCAAAATGCGCTCACATTTTGCTCCCCAAAGATTACGTTCGTTTTGTGCTTACGGGCGAATATGCAACAGAGGTTTCCGATGCTTCGGGTATGCAGCTTCTCGACGTTGCAGGAAGATGCTGGTCTGATGAAGTTCTCGAAAAGCTCGGCATAGATAAAAATATGCTTGGCAAGGTTTACGAATCGCCCGAAATCACGGGTTATATAACAGAGGAAGCGGCGGCTCTTACGGGGCTTGCCACAACCACTGCCGTTGTTGGCGGCGCGGGCGATAACGCCGCGGCGGCCATCGGCACGGGCACCGTGAAGGACGGCGACGCTTTCACCACCATAGGCACTTCGGGCGTTGTGTTTGCTCACACGAAGGAAATGGTATTCGATAAAGGCGGCAGAGTTCACACGTTCTGCTGCGCCGTACCCGGCGAATGGCACGTTATGGGTGTTACACAGGGCGCAGGGCTTTCGCTCAAATGGTACCGCGATAATTTCTGCGGCGATATAATAGAAAGCGCAAAGAAAGAGGGTAAATCCCCCTACGCGGTAATGGATAAAATGGCAGAGGATGCGGGCATTTCCGCGCGCAAGCTGCTTTTCCTCCCTTACCTTATGGGCGAGCGCACGCCCCACTTAGACCCTAATGCGCGCGGCGCTTTCTTCGGTCTTTCCGCTATCCACGACCGCGGCGATATGATACGCGCTATAATGGAAGGCGTAAGCTATTCGCTTGAAGATTGCCTTTCCGTGCTTAACGAAATGGGCGTTAAACCCGAAAAAATGCTCGCTTGCGGTGGCGGCGGCACAAGCGCGCTCTGGCGCAGTATGCTTGCCGATATCTACGGCATGGACGTTTCCACGGTAGATTCCAAGGAAGCCCCCGCTTTGGGCGTTGCCATACTCGCGATGGTCGGCACGGGCATTTACGCAAGCGTTCCCGAGGCCTGCGAAAAGATTCTCAAAATCAAAACAACAACCGCGCCTGTGGCGGAAAACACGGAAAAATATAAAAAGGTTTACGCAGTGTATAAAGCTCTCTACCCGCACCTTAAAGCGGACTACGAAAGCCTTGCAAGCCTTTGATAAAACAGAATATATCCTCGCGCGAAAGCGCGTGGAAACCTGCCACCGGGTAGGGTAGTGCAAAGCACTCGCGAAGCGTACCGTTAGGTCTTTGAAGGTACGCTCTGCGGGTGCTTTTTTGGAGAAATAAAAATGAACACAAAAAACAAAATTAAATATTTCAGCCGCGGCGAGCTTTTGCTTTGGCTCTCCTCGCTTTTGCTTATATTGCTTTCCTTCTTGCTTTTTGATAGGGGAAATTACCTTACGCTCACGGCTTCGCTTATAGGTGCAACATCTCTTATTTTCTGCGCAAAGGGCAACCCCTTCGGGCAAGTGCTTATGGTAGCCTTCAGCCTTTTTTACGGGTACATTTCATATACGTTTGCCTATTACGGGGAGATGGTAACGTACCTGGGTATGACGGCGCCTATGGCTATTTTTGCGCTTATATCGTGGCTTAAAAACCCGTATAACGGAAACAGGGCAGAGGTGAAGGTAAACCGCATTCACCGCGCGGAAATCGCTTTTATGCTTGCTCTTACGGCGGCTGTAACAGCGGTGTTTTACTTCATACTTTCGCCTTTGGGCACGGCGAACATATTTATCAGCACGGTTTCCGTTACCACGAGCTTTATAGCGGTTTACCTCACATTCAGGCGAAGCCCGTTTTTTGCGCTGGCTTATGCGGCAAACGATGTAGTGCTTATAATAATGTGGCTGCTTGCGGTGCGTGAAAATGCTTCTTATATCTCCGTTGTGGTTTGCTTTGCCATGTTTCTTGTAAACGATATTTACGGTTTTATAAGCTGGCTTAAAATGGGCAAGCGGCAGGGCGCGTGATTGCGGCGCTACGACATAATTCGCACATAAATTTTTAAATTATTGTTTACGGAAATTTAAGGGCGCGTTTATTATTTTGTATTATCATATAATCAGACGGAAATGGAAAATCTATCCGCTTTTCTGTACAAACAAATACACGCGCCGATGCCGCTGCAAGAGCCGCGGATAAAGCCTACGGCGTGCTTACTTCACTTGAGGTACAGATAGAATACAATTTACTTGGGCGCGGTTCAAAACGGCGGACCGCGCTGAAGACCATAAAAAATAATTTAAAAAATTTTAAAAAACTATTGACAAATTCAAAAGTCGGTGATATACTTATTATCGTTGTGAAAGCAACAACGAATATGCGAGAGTGGCGGAACTGGCAGACGCGCACGTTTGAGGGGCGTGTGGATTCACCGTACGGGTTCAAGTCCCGTTTCTCGCACCACCAAAGAGCACTTGCATTAGCGAGTGCTTTTTTATTTTGCTATGCTCTTGAGTGGAAGAGAAACGGGACGGAATTTGTGCATAGCCCAAATTCCCCGGGGCTGAAAAAGCCCGTTCAGGGCTGTTTCTTGACGCCCCTACATTTCTCGCACCACTAAAAAGCACTTGCATTAGCGTACCTGCGATAAAGCAGGTACGCCATCTTTCTTTTTCTAC
>JAFTNI010000120.1 GCA_017451975.1 Clostridia bacterium | reverse complement strand
ACGATGAAAAGCAGGCCGCTACTTACAAAGCAAACATCGCTCCCTACCTCCGCGCAGGTATGACTATCGCTTTCGCTCACGGCTTCAACATTCACTTCGGTCAGATCGTTGTTCCCAAGGACGTTAACGTTGTTATGATCGAACCCAAAGGCCCCGGCCACACAGTAAGAAGCCAGTACGTTGCAGGTCAGGGTGTTCCCTGCCTCGTAGCAGTTGAAAACGACGCAACAGGCGACGCACACGACCTCGCACTCTCCTACGCATACGCTATCGGCGGCGCTCGCGCAGGCATTCTCGACACAACATTCAGAGAAGAAACAGAAACAGACCTTTTCGGTGAACAGGCAGTGCTTTGCGGCGGTGTTTGCGCGCTTATGAAAGCGGGCTTCGAAACACTCGTAGAAGCAGGCTACAAGCCCGAAAACGCATACTTCGAATGCATCCATGAAATGAAGCTTATTGTAGACCTTATCTTCAAAAAAGGCTTCTCCTTCATGCGCTACTCCATTTCCGATACAGCTGAATACGGCGACTACACAGTAGGCCCCCGCATCATCACAGACGAAACGAAGAAAGAAATGAAGAAAGTTCTTTCCGAAATTCAGGATGGCTCCTTCGCTCGCAACTGGATCCTTGAAAACCAGGCAGGCAGACCTTACTTCAACGCTCGCCGCCGCCAGGAAGCAACTTGCCAGATGGAAGAAGTGGGCAAAGAGCTCCGCGAAAAAATGAACTGGGGTGACCTCACAAAATGAGAAGCGACGAAATGAAACTGGGCGCGGAACGCGCGCCCCAGCGCTCTCTTTTCAAGGCTATGGGCTATACCGACGGGCAGATAAGAAAGCCTCTTATCGGTATTGTCAACTCCTTCAACGAAATCGTACCCGGCCACATTCACCTTCAGAATATAGCGCGTAGTGTTAAAGACGGCGTGCTTATGGCCGGCGGTACACCTATAGAATTCAACGTTATAGGCGTTTGCGACGGTATCGCAATGGGCCACGAGGGTATGAAATACTCCCTTGTTACCCGCGAAATCATCACAGACAGCATCGAATGCATGGCGAAGGCACACAGATTCGACGGCCTTGTGTTCATTCCCAACTGCGATAAAATAGTTCCCGGCATGCTTATGGCTGCCGCAAGGCTCAATATACCCTCTATTTTCGTTTCGGGCGGCCCCATGCTTTCCCTTTGCGACGAGGGCGGCAGAGCCATGGACCTCAACAGCGTTTTCGAAGCCGTTGGCGCTTACAAAAGCGGCAAGGCAACAGACGCTGACCTCGATTACTACGAAAACAACGCTTGCCCCGGCTGCGGCTCCTGCTCCGGTATGTTCACGGCTAACTCCATGAACTGCCTTACGGAAGCGCTCGGCATGGGCTTACGCGGCAACGGCACGATTCCCGCAGTTTACGCGGAACGCCTCCGCCTTGCAAAAACAGTCGGTATGCGCGCCGTAGAGCTTGTTTACGAGGATATCAAGCCTCTCGACATTCTCACGGAAAAAGCGTTTACAAACGCGCTTACAATAGATATGGCGCTCGGCTGCTCCTCCAACTCCCTGCTCCACCTCACGGCTATTGCCAAGGAAGCAGGCGTGAGCCTTAACCTCCGCTACGTTAACGAGATAAGTGACCGCACGCCCAACCTTTGCCACCTCGCTCCCGCAGGTCACCACCCTATGCAGGACCTCCAGGCGGCAGGCGGTGTATACGCCGTTATGAACGAGCTTACAAAGAAGGACCTTCTCGATACAAGCCTTATGACGGTAACGGGCAAAACAGTCGGCGAAAACATCGCAGACGTTAAAGTAAGAAATTACGAGGTTATACGCCCCATAGATAACCCCTACCTTGCAAACGGCGGCCTTGCCGTGCTTTTCGGCAGCCTTGCACCCAACGGTGCAGCCGTTAAGAGAAGCGCGGTTGCCCCCGAAATGATGGTACACAAAGGCCCCGCTGTGGTATTCGACAGCGAGGAAGAAGCCATTGCCGATATCTACGCAGGCAAAATCAAGAAGGGCGACGTTGTGGTTATCCGCTACGAAGGCCCTGCGGGCGGCCCCGGTATGCGCGAAATGCTT
>JAFTNI010000119.1 GCA_017451975.1 Clostridia bacterium | reverse complement strand
GACAGGTCGTTGGTTCAAATCCGACTTCCGCTACCACAATGGCCCGTTGGTCAAGCGGTTAAGACACGGCCCTTTCACGGCTGTAACATGGGTTCGATTCCCGTACGGGTCACCAAAAAGAAAACGCATCGCAAAAGCGATGCGTTTTCTTTTTGTTTCCCGTCAATAGAATCAAATTTCTCGGCGATAGCCGATCGGGTTCGATCCCGTATGTTAGCGAAGCAAAAACAACCCGGACGGGTTGTTTTTGCAAGCGGTGTCGCCCCAAGTGCGAGTTTTGAAGCAAATCTGCGATTTGCGCGCAAAACGACTCACGGCGGCGACTGACGTCACCAAAGGAAAGCGCTAGCTTTCTTTTTGTTTCCCGTCAATAGAATCAAATCTCTCGGCGATAGCCGATCGGGTTCGATCCCGCACTGCTTTCGCAGTGCTCTTTCTTTCAAATACTTCATCTATACCATATATCAACAGCTGCAGCGCCATATTCGCAAGCAGACAACTGCCACCACACGCTTTCACAGGAATCGGGGCAAATCTGCTCAAGAAAAGTTTCGCAAAAGCTTGCCGATTTTTCCTCTGATGTCAAGCAGAACGACGCAAACATAACCGCAGTACCATTCGGGAGCTTTGCTGATTCCGCCGTTTTCTCACTTATATTGCCGCAGTGCAAATATTGCATAGTGCTGCCGTTGAAAACATGAGTCATAATATCGCCCATATCAAGCGCGACAAGCCAGCGCATAGGCTCACTGTATCCGTTTTCTATAAGCTCAGCAAGGGCTTCAAGGCATTTCATCGCGATTTCTTGCGTGCCGCACAAAATCTTGCCTTCAATCTCTCCTACCCCCGCTGCCCCGCCGTATTCACTCGGCACGTTCGAGGGAAAAAACGTATAGCGGCATTCATTCGCTACCGCCTCTAATCTGCACCAGGTATCACCGTTTATTTTCACATCTCTGCATTTCGCCTCTGAATAAATTTCAAACTTCATTTCTCTCTCCTTAATAATCGGCTTTGATATTTACATTATAACATATATTTTTGATTTTTCAAAATTGAAATGAAAAATTTTTGCTATTATAGTCACCGCTTGACTCTAAACATATGTTATGATAAAATATATTTAAGGTAAATCAAACGCGAAAGGCGGAAAATTATGAAAAAAATATTCACCCTCGCCGCTGTGGCTTTGCTTGCGGTGGCTTGCCTTCTCTGCTCCTCTTGCTCAGGGGAAAAAAGCACAGGCATTACTTCCTCACATACGAGCGCCACACAGACAAGCACACACGCCACCACCGCAGAGAGCAGCAAAACCGTGCAGAGCACCGCGCAGGCAAGCACAGCGGAAAGCACGAAAGCGCCGCAAAAGGATTTTTCATATATAAATAAATTCCGTGAGGATTATAACGTAGGAACTTGTAAAGACCTGAGCGGTAAAGTTGCCGTCGTCCTGTTTTTTATGGACGATTTCGAAAGCAAATGGACAAATGCGGAAATAGAAAGCTTCACAAAAAAGGAAATAGAGCCGGGCTTGGAATTTCTTGAAAAAGAAGCGGCTAAATACGGCGTAAGCCTTGAGCTCAGCATAGAAAAAACTTATAAATCCGTATATTACAGCGGCGAAGTCATCGAAAGCGTAAGAAATACGGGGCTTGCTACCATAGACGTTCTTGTGCAAGCCGCAAACGCCGCAGGCTTTTCCAACACGGTGTCTATGCTTAACCGCTTCCGCATACTTTACAAAACCGACGAGGTCGTTTGCCTGACGATATTCAATAAAGACGGCACTGCATACGCCATAAACCCCAAGAAAGACGAAACTATGAAAATCGACGAGCATTGTATAATTTTCGCCCGCGACTTGGGCTCGGCCGAAACCGAGCATAAAGGCTTTCAAGCCTCTGTTATTGCGCACGAAATGCTTCACCTTTTCGGCGCAGAGGATTTTTACGCCGCAGCCGCGCGCAAAAAGCTCGCCCGTGCCTACTACCCCAACGATATTATGCTTTCCACAAGCTTCAATATCCGTGGCAACAATATAGGCGAAGCCACAGCCTTTTACATCGGCTGGGCAGATAATGTGCCGCCGCCCCTGCTCGACCCCGATTGGAATTGATTTCAGAAAAAGTGTGCAAAAATGAACGCACGCGCGGTAAATAAGGCACTGTTCCGGCGCAAATTACTATTATAGAAAAAGCACTTTCGGGAAATTCCGAAAGTGCTTTTTCTATATCATTTAACAAGATAAGATTTATTCATCAAGCCACGCAAATATTTCTTTCCATACGCTTTCATCCTGCGCCGTCATTCTGCCCCAATCCCACGAGGAAACAAAAGCCGCCCTTTGCGCTTCCGTTTCAAGCTGCTTTTTCTTTGTAAGCTTGCCCTTTGCCGAAACGTATTCGCCGAGGTACGCCACGGCGTCTGCCGTGTAGTTGGGGTTATGCCCCTTGCCCGAAACGAGCATGAGCTTTACGTTTTCTTTGCCCGCAAGCCCTTTGGCAAGCGCGTCGTAATGCGGGTTTTTACAGCACATTCTATCATTGTCGGAGTAAATAAGCAGCGCCTTTACCTTTGATTTACTGAGGCTTTCCACAGCGTTGAAGCCCACAAAGCGCGGGTTTGCCGCTTTTTCAAGCGCCATAACGGGCTTTCTGTAAGGCTTCATAATACCGCCGAAGAAGGAGCCCACGAGCATGGGCACAGAAACGAAGCCCGAAAGCACCACCGCGCGCGAAACCTCGCCGTGAAGCACCGCAATATTCAGCGTGGAAAAGCCGCCCCAGCTATGCCCCATAACGGAAATATCGAAGCCCGCGAAGCGCGCATCGCTTTTTATAACGTCGAGGGCATCGTTGAGGTCGCAAAGCGACTGCGCCATGCCGTTGGGGTTTGCCCCGCCCGATTCCATACAGCCCGTGTGGTCATATGCAAAAACCGTGTAGCCTTGGTCGCAGAGCATTTCTATCTCCCTCATATAAGACCTGTGGCCGCCGCCGAAGCCGTGGTCGAAAACAACGAGCCTGCCCGCCTTCGGGTTATCGTAGTAATAGATATACCCCGAAAGCATATGCCCCATGGAGGATTTAAACGGGTATGCTTCCCTGTGTAAGCCGTGGAAATCCTCTGCCGAAAAGTAAAACGCCGTGCCGTTATCGTCGCATCGCGTGTACGCCATGCCATTGTACATATTAATTATTTGCTTTTCAAAAATCATTTAATTTCCCCCTTCTGAAAAAGTAATTACTCCAAAGCTTCTTACCGCAAATACCCATCTGTGCGCGAACAATCGCAAGCTCGCGGCTGTATTTCGGGTTGCGCAGGTCCTCACGTGCCCTGTAAAATTTCGGTTGGTTCCAGTATGGCATATTCGTGCCCTCCTCTATACATTTTAGGAGCACGGGTAAGCTCACGTGTAAGTCCCAGCCAATTGCGCCGTTGCGAAAGCCCTCGCAGACCTCCTTTGCACCCTCAAGGCTTATATACGTTCTGCCGCACTGATATTTTATAATATGATGCTCGCCGTGGCTTATGCTGCTGCCGTAGTGTATGGGGTAATCCTTCTCCTCCTCCTCAAGCGGCATATTGCCTATTATCTCGCATTCGCCGTAGTAGAAAACATTGTCCATTATCATCAGCGAGGGGAGCATCCGCTTGCCGCGGAGCGCTTCGGGCGTCACACCCGCATCCTCCGTGGCAATATGATAAACGGCAACGCAAAGCGGCTTGCCCATAAAAATATCCCAGAACTCCGTGCCTTCCTTGCGCATTTTTGCAAAATCGAGCAAAATTCTGCCATAGCCCCAAAGCCTGCGGTTTATCCTGTACCTGAAAAAATCGCCCTCTTTGTATTTTTGGTGCATCCTCGGTTCGGCGGCAAAGTGCTCAATATCGTCAAGCTCCATTGCTCCAGTATTCTTGCACCAATCCTCTACCCACTTTTCAAAATCACCGAAATTTCTGATTTCCGCGCCTTCATAATCGGAGCGGTAGTACGATTTACTGCTCGTATGATTCGGAACGGAAATATACCCTCTGTTGTACGAAAGCGCCATTCCCACAGGCGTTCTTTTCTCAAGGTTAGAGGTGTTAAAATTCTGCGGCTTGCCCTTTGCCGTCTTCGGCAAAAGCTTCGCGCCATCCTCTGAAAGCGTTTCATTCACGCCGTATTCGCAGTAGGTTTCCTGCCCTGCGTCGTCGAACACCTTTATGACCTTCACGACTCTTTGCCCGTCGAGGTACGCGTACATATAGAAAAGATCGTACGGGCTCGGCTTTACCTCAATTCTTTTCCAGTGCGCCTCCACGGGCGGCAGAGCGAAGCATTTTCTCTGCTCGTTCGTAAGCTCAAACATAAAGTGCGCTAGTCCTTCCATATAAAGTTATAGTTTATAGCCTCGCCGCCGTCCACGAGTATGCTCTGCCCCGTGCAGAACTTGTTCGTGGCCGTGAGGAAATACGCCCATTCTGCCATTTCCTCGGGCGTTGCCCACCTGCGAAGAGGCGTTTCGTCCATTATCTGCGCCCAAAGCTCCTCGTCGTTCATAACGCATTCGTTAAGCGGCGTAAGCACACCGCCCGGGTCGAGGCTGTTGCACGTAGCACCGAATTTCGCCACGCGCATCGCCACGTTTTTCGTGTAGGCAAGCACGCCGCCCTTGCTTGCGCAGTATTCGGGAAATTCCGCGCCCGTATGCGCGCTTGCTGAGCCAATGTTCAGAATGGATTTTATATTTTTCTGCACGCCGTATTTTTCCGTTATGTAAATAAGCGCCTTCAGGTTTATGTCTATATCTTCCTCATTCTGTGTGCCCGCGTTGTTTATAAGCACGTTCACCCCGTCTATTTCGGGCAAATGCGCGCGGTCACGCACGTCGCAGGTAAAGTGCGTGTAATTTTCGTGGCATATACCTGCTTTTTGCCTGTCTATGCCAATGACCTCGTGCCCTCTTTCAAGAAAAAGCTCTGCTATTGCCTTGCCTATACCTTGTGTTGTGCCCGTTACCAAAGCCTTCATTTTCATTCTCCCTTTCCCATATATTCAAGATACGCCCTGCCAACGGCGTTTTCGCGCCATTTTTTAGTTATGCGGTAGCCAATGGGCGAAAATATTATTTCCATAATAAGCTCCGCCACGGCGCCCGTAAGCGCACAAGCGGCGCACTGCAGCACTGTCCAGTGAAATCCGTTCCAGTAAATGGGCGCAAAGCCCACGAAAACTATTAAGGAAAAGATAAAATTATCGAAAAACTGCCCTACGAACGTGGAAACGTAAACGCTCACGGCGTACGCCGTTTTGCCGTTTGGGTTTCTTTTAAAAGCGCGTGAAATTGTAAAGTTCAGCACGTTATTAAGCACGGCAGAGGCAAGAAAAGCCACAGTGCTGCCCAGAAGTATGAACCATGTACCGCCGAAAATGCCGTTGAACGCGGTATAGTCTGCCGCGTTTGAGGGTATGGCGCTCGCCACGAAAAATATAAGGCAGGTTAAAAGATTTATCGCGCAGGCGAGCACAGAAATTTTCGTGCTTGCCTTCGGGCCGAAGTGCTTCGTTATTATATCCATGCACATGAACGAAAGCCACGATATGAGAATACCGCCGTCGAGCGCGATAAAATCGAGCTGAACGAGCGTTTTGTTCGCAAGCAGGTTCATACAAATAACGCTCACCACAAAAAGCGTTACTACCGTGGCGGGTATACAGCGCAGAAGCAAGGCAGTTTCGTTTATTTCTCTTTTGATAAAATTTTTAAGTTTCAGCATTAAAAAATTCCCTTGATAAAGTTCTTTATAAAATATATTTTACCATATTTGCGCGGCGAAATCAACCGTGCCGCGCAAATATGGCGCAGTAGCGGCGTTTACTTTTTGCGATTGCAGCTTTGTGGGCTATACACGGGCGCCGATGCTTGCGCTTTGCGTTTATACTTCGCTTACTTCAAAACCTGCTTTATTATCCACAGCTGCGTGCGCTTTGGAAGTGTATTCAGCATAAGCAAAAGAGGGTTGCGGTTTATGCTGTAGGCAAAGCGCGGATTTTTCTCAACGAGTATATTCGCGGCCTTTGCCGCAAGCTTTTCGGGCGCGATATTCCGCGCCTCCACACTTTCCACAATTTTTTTGAACCTTTCCGCGTTGCAGGTGTAAAGCTTCGTGCTTTCGCAGAATTTATCGAGCGCAGAGGTGGAAGCGCCCAGCATATCCGTCGCTACAGCGCCCGCGCGCAGCACGGAAACCGAAATACCGAGAAGCTGCGCCTCCATTCTGAGGGAATATGCATATTTATCGAGCGCCGCCTTCGTTACAGCGTAAACGCCCGTAAAAGGCAAAGGGTCAAGCGGCGCAAGCTCGCTTGTGGTAATAAGTATTCGGCTACCCTTCCTCAGCATTGGCAGAAAAATCTTATTCACAAGAAACGCGCCGAATAAGTTCACGCGGCAAATGCGCTCGAAGCTTTCCGTGGGCATTTCCAAAAGCGAATCGAGCATATAAACTCCCGCAAAATGCACTATGGCGTAAAGCCTTTGCGTATGCTTGCTCACTTTTTCGAAAGCCGCCGCAACGCTTTTTTCGTCGGTCACGTCTGCCTCTATCGGTATAATATTTTCCTCGGGTGCGCCTGTTTTTCTGTCCATTGCGAAAACACAAAAGCCCTGGCTTGCAAGTAGCTTTGCCGTTTTTCGCCCCATACCGCCGTATGCGCCCGTTATAAGCACGTATTTTTTCATCTTCTTTTCACCTTCTTCCAAAATTTGTCCGTGTTTACCCTCTCATTCCTTTCAAGAAAAGCGAGCATCACCGCCTCAAATCTTTCTTCGGCAATCATTCGCTCCTCCACAAGGTCGTAATAATCGTATAAAACCCTGCAATTATTCACGAAATCGCCGCCATCCGGTAAAATGCGCGAAAATTTGCCCATTGTTGCAAGCACCGCATCCTTCGCCATTTTTCCACTTTTATAGGAGTCGCAAAGAAAAACGCGAAGCCTTTCGTGCACGCTTTCCTCGTCGAAAGGCTTTTCCCCGCAATAAAGGTTAAGGCGGTATTCCACCTCCTTCATATCATTGTGGCAATCGACAAGCTCAAGCACTATATCGGAAAGCGGATCTTCATTTTCAAGGTAAAAGCCGAGCCATTTGTCATAGCCCTCCCAAAGCCCCGCAAGCAAAAGTATTCTTTCAAAATATGCGTCTTCCCTCGTCATAGCCGTTCTCCTTTTCTTTAAATTTCAATTATATACGCGCGGCAAGGCGCTCCGTCTGCCCCTGCAAGATTAAGCGGTGCGGCAGAAAGGAAGCACGCGCCCTCGCTCACGTCACCGAGGCGCACGCCCTCGAGAAGCACAGTGCCCGCACCGAGCAAAACCTGATGCACCTGCATAGGTGCGTTTTCGGGCCCTACCGTCTGCCCCTCCACGCCCAGAAGCAGGGTTTTCGCCGCGGCAAAAACATCTGCCGCCGCTTCTGTTACCACGGCGCCACCCTTTAGGAGAATACGCTTCTCTGCGCCATCGCGCGCGTTTTTTGCTTTGCAAAGAAATTTTCTTGCATCTTCGGCGGAAATATCTCCCTCGCACTCGGCAACATAGGCAAGCCCCACCGCCGCCTCGAGCGCAAGCTCATCTACGCTTTTGCCATCTGCTATAAAGTGGCGCGGTGCGTCTATGTGCGTACCGTTATGCGCGCACATAGAAAAAGCCGTGAGGTTATATAGGTCGCCCGACTCCATAGAGGAAAGAGTCTGCTTTACGGGCGCAGGGTCGCCCGGGTAGACCTCCGAAGAAAATACCTCCTGCGATATATCGTGTATCTTCATAATCACTCCGCGTTAAAAACGTACTTATCCATTCTGGCAAAAGCCTCCCTCACGCGCGAAAGCGGCAGCGCAAGGTTAAGGCGAATATGCTCCGTGCCGCCGTGCGCCGTGCCGTTTTGCCACGCCACGCCAACGTCGTGCCCCATCTTCACAAGCTCGGCAAGAGTTTTGCCGTGCTTCTCCAGCCACTCGCGGCAATCCATAAACACCATATAAGTACCCTCGGGCTTCGCGGCGCTCACACCCTCGAAGTGCGAGCTTATATAGCCGCACGCATAATCTACGTTTGCGGAAATAACCTCGCGAAGCTCATCTACCCACTCGTGCCCCTCGGGCTTGTACGCACCGATGAGCGCGTGCATGGAAAGCACGTTCATGGAATTATAGTGGCAAAGCGATGCCTCCTTTTCCACTCTTTCGCGAAGGTATTTATTATATATAATATGGTAGGAGCCTATGAGCCCCGCAAGGTTAAAGGTTTTTGAGGGCGCGTAGAGCGCAACCGTGCGATTTCTTGCGTCATCGCTTACAGATTGTGTGGGCGTATGCTTATTGCCGTGCAGAATAATATCAGACCATATTTCATCGGAAACTACATAAACGTCGTGCTTTTTATAAATCTCCATAGCTTTTTCTATTTCCCATTTTTCCCACACACGCCCCGTGGGGTTGTGCGGTGAGCAGAAAATAGCGGCGTGAATATTGTTTTCGCATATTTTCTTTTCCATATCCTCAAAATCCATGCGCCAGGTGCCGCACCCGTCGCGGTAAAGCGGGCTTTCCACAATGCGGTAGCCGCCGTTTTTAAGCGAGCCCGTAAAGCCCATATACGTAGGCGAATGCACGAGCACCGCGCCCCCGCGCGAGCAAAGCACGCCCATGGCAGACATAAGCCCGCCCAGCACGCCGTTTTCATAGCCGATGTGCTCGGGCAAAAGCCCTTCCGCGCCGTTTCGCTTGCTTTGCCACTCTATAATAGAAGCGTAATATTCATCTCTCGTTGAAAAGTAGCCGAAAAGTGGGTGGCTCGCCCTTTCTATAATAGCCTGCGTAATTGTCGGTACAGTGGAAAAGTTCATATCTGCCACCCACATGGGTATGGCGTCGAAGCCCGCCTTCGGCGCGCCGGGCGCCCAGCCGCCGCCTATTGCATCCACGGCAAGTGCATCCTTGCCGTTTCTTTCTATAACCGTTTCAAAATCGTATTTCATAGCCTTACTCCTTTTATACGTCTTTATCAAGCCCGAAGTACATTTGCTCCCAAATGCCGTTTTCGGAAACCGTTTCCGCAATATTTTCTCCTTCAAAGCGCTCTAGCGTAACCGTGCCCACCATTCTTATATAGCTCGGCGAAAGCTTCATTTTCTTCACGAACCAGATAAGCGCCTTGCTTGCCTTTGCGCGCGCAGAGCCATGCCCCTGGTCGGCAACGAAGGTTTCTATAATGTCCTCTGCCGCGTACGTTATGCGGAAGTGGTGCTTGCCGTCGTTGTAATCGTAAATAAGCTTTTTGTGGTAGTGCTTTTGCGTGGTTTCGTCGAAGGCGGGCTCCTTCTGCTCGTATTTTATCGCTTTTATATCACAGCCCAGCTTTTCGCCGTTTTTATATATAACGAATATCGGAAAATGCTCGTAGCCATATTCCTCTCTCGCCGTTATATAGCTTGAAATAACCTGGTATTCGCCGATTTTCGCCCTGCCCCAATACCAGTGGTGCATAAGCCAGAACATACCCACATTACCCCAGTTGTGGTCGTGGTAGCCCGAGCCCGTAAGCTCCATTTTCTTGCCGTCTACGGTTATTTCGGCTTTAACTCTGCCCTCGGGCACAGAGGGCAGCCACGCGAAATATTTCTTCTTGCCAAAGAAAAATTCGCCCGTGTGGTGGCGGT
The DNA here is from genome assembly GCA_017451975.1 of Clostridia bacterium. Lineage (GTDB taxonomy): Bacteria > Bacillota > Clostridia > Oscillospirales > CAG-272 > UMGS731. The sequence goes on along the minus strand of JAFTNI010000119.1, from coordinate 1,029 downwards.
AGCTTTCCGCAAGACCGCACAGGCTTACTTCACAGCGTATTCTCTCGTTTTCAAAATGTATTTTGTAGTTGCGCAGGTCGCCCGAAAAGGTGTTTTTGCCGATTTTTACGTCGCACCCCTCGCGTGAAAAGCTGCAATCCTTTATTTTTGCGCTTACTTCTTCCATAATATCGTATCCGCCGCCCGTAAGCGAAAAGGAAACGCACGGCGCATAGCCAAGTGTTGCCGCCGTAACGGGCTGGGAATAGAAAATTATAACAAGCGAGTATCCGCCCTCCAGCTTCGCATCGAAATACCACCATTCGTATTCACCGAGCTTGCCGCTTGTGCGAAGCCCGTCTTCCCACTTTGCTATCACGTTTTTCTTAAGTCCCAACTTCAGGTAATCCTGCTTGCTAACGCCAAGCCTTGCTATTTTATTTGCCACAACATTTCTCCTTGCGAATTTATTTATACAATTCAATTTTATCATAATACGCGGATTTTTTCAATGTGATATTGTAAACAATTAGGCGAAATCTCTGCTTGACACAGCCTTGCCTTCAATGGTAAAATTTATATATAAAATAAACTTGAGAAAGAGATTGATAATTATGAAAACAGGGCTTGTGCTGGAGGGTGGCGGTATGCGCGCGCAGATAGATTACCTCCGCGCCTCTGCCTCGCTCCCGTTCGTTTCACGCATTGTGGAAATAGAGGGCAAAAAGTACCTCGACGGCGGCTGCGCCGACAGCATTCCGCTTGAAGCTTTCATAAAAATAGGCTATGGGCTCAACGTTGTCATTCTCACGCGCGAAAAAGGCTACCGCAAAAAGAAAAGCCGCAAAAGGGGTGCCTGCTATAAAGCAGGTTATACCTACCGATAGAAAATCATCTTCGTAGGGGCGTTCTGTGAACGCCCGCGGGCGAACGCAGTTCGCCCCTACGGCAAAAGGACAGAGAATGTGAAATTTCTCTGTCCTTTTTTACATGTCTTGCAGGCAAGGTATAGTGTGTTACACCTTATAGGTGTACTGTGGGGAGATAAAT